>JAVHLZ010000006.1:69086-110257 GCA_031081675.1 Armatimonadota bacterium | reverse complement strand
TCTCAACAACTGAAAAATACAGCCTTCGCCCGATTGGCCCCGGGCCTGACAGCCGGCTAACGTCTTTGGCAGTATTCGTTGAAACCGTTGAAACGATATGACGGCTGTCCCGTCCGCCAACCGCCCGCGACCCCGCGCCCGTGTTCTCCGGGCGGTGGCTGCCAAAGACGACATCCTCCGGCGCCTGCCGTCCGCCGGCGGCCGTACCGTCCGCGAACTGGCCACGGCGGTCGGGCTGTCGCCGTCCGCCCTGCGCCAGCACCTGGCGTCCCTGGAACGGGAGGGCCTGGTCGAGAAGATGGCCGTCCGGGGCCGCCCCGGACGGCCGGCGTTCGCCTACCGCCGCGCCGAACCCTCCGCGGGCCCGGCCGATCCGTCCAGATTTCTGGGCGTGCTGTTGCGCGTGGTGGAGTCCCTGGGGCCGGACCGCGCCGCGGAGGTCGTGGACGGCGTGGTGGGGGCGCTGGAGAGCGAGTACCGGGCCATCGAGCAGATCCCCGACCCCGGCGCCCGCATCCGCGCGGCCGTTTCCGTGCTCTTCGACGGCGAGGGGCGCTCGCAGGTCCGCATCGCCCCCGACGGCTACGAGGTGAGCCTGCGGCGCTGTCCGTTGCTGCCGGCGGCCCGGGAGTCCCCGGCGTGCTGTGAGATCGCCCGGCGCCTGCTGGCCCGGCTGTCCCGCGCCGAGGTGGAACAGCGGGAGTCCCTGCTGCGGGGCGATCCCCGCTGCCTGTTCCTCCTGCGGGTGCCGGCCGCGGGCGGCCGGATGGCGAAGGCGGGGTGAGGCCGGTGGCGCGGCACGCGGGCGCGGTGGCCGTGCTGTGGGGCGTCCTGACCGTCCTGGGCCTGCTGGCGGCGGGACGCGCCCACCTGCTGCCGGTGGCGGCCGCCCGGGAGGCCCGCATCATCGACGACGCCTTCCGCTTTCTCCTCCTGCTGGCGGTCCCGGTGTTCACGTTCGTGCTGGCCGCCCTCGCGTACTCGGTGGTGGCGTTCCGCGGCCGCGGGGAACCTCCCGACGACGGCCCCCCGCTGCGGGGGCGCTCGGCGGTGCCGTGGATCTGGCTGGCGGTCACGGGCGGCCTGGCCGTCTACGTCATCTTCAACCCCGGCCTGCGGGGTCTGGCCGAGCTGCGCGCCGATCGCCATGCGGACCTGGTGGTGCGGGTGGAGGGTTCCCGGTGGGTGTGGCGGTTCGTCTATCCCGACGCGGGCGTCACCAGCCGGGAGCTGGTCCTGCCGGTGGGCCGGCGAGTGCGGTTCGAGGTGACTGCCGCCGACGTGGTCCACTCGTTCTGGATCCCGGCGTTCCGGGTGAAGGTGGACGCGGTGCCCGGCATGGTGACGACGGTGTACGTGACGCCCACCCGGGTCGGCGACCGGGCCGCCGACGTGAACTTCCGGGTCCAGTGCGCCGAGCTGTGCGGCCTGGGCCACCACCTGATGGCCTCGCCGGTCCGGGTGGTGGACCCGGAGGCGTTTCGCGAGTGGGCGGAGAGCGCCCGGTCCCCGTAGGCGGCGGAGGCGGGGGCAGGGGGCACGAGGTGAGCGGGCTGTGCGCATGATCGCGCGCGGGATCGGGTGGGGGCTGGTCGGTTTCGCGCTGGGCGCCGGGGCGACGCTGGCGGCCGGGTGGGCCGTGGGGCGCCCCCCGCGGGCCGAGGTCTGGGTGACCGTCGGCTACGTGATCGGGCTGGCCGGCTGGCTGCTGGGCGTCGGTCTGTGGGAGGCCTGGGCCCGGGGGTGGGTGGGGCTGCCGGTGCGCCACGAGCCCGACCACACGTGGCGGCGCTACGTCCGGTTCACCACCGACCACAAGGTGATCGGGGTGCAGTACCTGGTCACCTTCGTGGCGCTGTTCGTGGTGGCGGGCGCGATGGCGCTGGTGATGCGGGTGGAGCTGGCCGCCCCCGGGCCGACGGTGATGGGAGCCGCCGCCTACACCCACCTGATGAGCCTGCACGGCATCATCATGATCGCCGTGGCGGTGGCCACCCTCCTGGGCGGCTTCGGCAACTACCTGGTGCCGCTGATGATCGGCGCCGAGGACATGGCCTTCCCCCGGCTCAACGCCCTCAGTTACTGGCTGGTGCCGCCGGTGGCGGTGCTGCTGGTGGCCACGCCCTTGGCCGGCGGATTCGACACCGGGTGGACGGCCTACCCGCCCCTCAGCGTGGTCAACGCCAGCGGCCAGGTCCTGTTCAACCTGGCGGTGATCACCTTCGGGCTGTCCTCCATCCTGGGCGGGATCAATTTCCTGGCCACCATCGTGGGGCTGCGGGCTCCCGGCATGTCCTGGCGGCGGCTGCCGATCTTCGTGTGGTCGGTGTTCGCCGCGTCGCTGATCAGCGTCACCGCCACCCAGTACCTGGCGGCGGCGCTGCTGATGGTCCTGCTGGACCGGGAGGCGGGGATGGCGTTCTTCGCCCCGGCCCGGGGAGGCATGCCCCTCCTGTACCAGCACATCTTCTGGTTCTACTCCCACCCGGCGGTCTACATCATGATCCTGCCCGCCTTCGGCGTCGCCCTGGAGGTGCTGACCCACTTCTCCCGCAAGCCCCTGTACGCCTACCCCTGGGTGGTGGGAGGGTTCCTGGGCATCGTGGGGCTGAGCTTCGTGGTGTGGGCGCACCACCTCTACACCAGCGGCATGCGGGAGTCGCTGCTGGGCCCCTTCATGGCCACCACCGAGCTCATCTCCATCCCCACGGGGCTCGTGTTCCTGGCCGCCCTGGGGACCCTGTGGATGGGCCGGCTGTGGCTGCGCACCCCGATGCTCTTCGCCCTGGGGTTCCTGTTCAACTTCCTGATCGGGGGCGTGACCGGCATCTTCAACGCCGACGTCCCCACCGATCTGCACCTGCAGGACACCTACTTCGTGGTCGGCCACTTCCACTACACCATCGTGGGCGGGATGATCTTCGCCCTCTTCAGCGGCCTGTACTACTGGTTCCCCAAGGTGACCGGGCGGATGTATGACGAGCGGCTGGGCCGGGTGCACTTCGGGTGGATGTTCCTGGCCTACAACGCCACGTTCCTGCCCATGTTCTGGGCGGGCGTGCACGGGATGAACCGGCGCATCGCCGACTACCCGGCGTCCCTGGCCGGGGTGAACCTGTGGATTTCGGTCATGGCGGGCCTGCTGGGGGCCAGCATCCTGGTGTTCCTGTTCAACGTGGTGCGCAGCTGGCTTCGCGGGCCTCGGGCCGCGGCCAACCCCTGGGGGGCGCGGACGCTGGAGTGGCAGGTGCCGTCGCCTCCCCCCGAAGGCAACTTCCCCCACCCGCCCCAGGTGGTGGGGGATCCCTACGGCTACGGGGTGCCGGGGGCCGTGCACGCTGTGATGGCCGCCGCCGGCGGATCCGGGGAGGGGAGGGCCCATGGACTCTGAACTGGCCGCGCGCCTGCGGGTGGGCACGCGGGTGCTGGGCGCCCTGCTGGCGCTCACCGTCCTGGAGGTGCCCGTGGCGTTCCGGGTGCCGCATCCGCTGCCGTGGCTGGTGCTGCTGAACCTGGCCGACGCCGCGCTCATCGTGTGGTACTTCATGCACGTCGCCGATCTGTGGCGCCCCGGGGAGGAGTGACCGTGGCCACCCGCGTCGCCGCCCGCCCCCGCTACAGCCGGCTGTATCTCCGGCGGCTGGGCCTGTGGCTGTTCCTGCTGTCCGAGGGGTTCCTGTTTTCCGCCCTGCTGGCCGCCCGCTACTACCTGCTGGGCCTGGAGCGGCCCGAGGGCCTCAACCAGCCCCTGGGGCTGGCCATCACCGCCGTGCTGCTGGCCAGCAGCCTCACCGCCTACCGCGCCGAAGCGGCCATCGCCCGGGGGCACCGGTCCCTGTTCGCGCGCAACACCCTGGCCACGGTCGGCCTGGGCCTGCTGTTCCTGGCAGGGGTGGGGGTGGAGTGGGCGCAGGCCTTTGCCCACTTTCCCCCCGGCCGGCGGGTGGGGACCATCTTCTTCACCCTGACGGGCATGCACGCCCTGCACGTCGCCAGCGGGGTCGCGTTGCTGGCTGGCGTGTACCTGCACGGGCGCCGGGGTCGGTACGGCCCCCACGACTACTGGCCGGTGGAGGGGGCCGTCAAGTACTGGCACTTCGTGGACGTGGTGTGGGTGTTCATCTACCCCACTTTGTACCTGGTCACCGGCTGAGCTCCCCCCGCCCGCGCGCGCGCGTCCCGGCCACCCCGTCCGCCGTCCCGCCGCCCCTTCCGCCCGAGCGTGACCTGCCCGAACGGGTAGGGGTGCTGACTACCCGGACGGGCGTTGTGCCGTCCTCCGCCGCGAGCGTACCCTGACGGTGGGTTGGGGTGCGGAGGTGGCATATGGCGGGTCGCACCGACGGGATCGCCTACTTCGCCCTCGTGGTGGCAGTCGTCGCCCTGGCCACCAGCCTGCTGGCCTACGGCCGGAGTCCCCGGCTGGAGGGGGCTGCGGCGCCGCGTCCGGCCGCCACCCTGCCGCTGTCCATGGTGGTGGCCACGTTCACCGGCCAGGGCATGGTGGCCCACCGCTGGTACCCCACCATGCTGGTGGCGCGGGTGGGAGACACCGTCGACCTGGCCGTGGCGAACCCCGACGCCTTTGCCCACCAGCTGGAGATCACCGGCTACGGTCTGCGGACCCGGCGGCTGGCTCCCGGCGCCAGCGACGACCTGCGGTTCGTGGCCGACCGGCCCGGGGTGTTCGTGTACCGGTGCGCCCTGCCCCACAATCCCGCGACCCGGGACTGCACGCCCGACCACGAGCAGATGCGCGGCTACCTGATCGTCACCGAGTGACGGATATGGAGGGGGCGCGGTCGGTGGTGGCGGGGGTCTCCCTGGCGATCTCCCTGGTCGCCCTGGGAATCAGCGCCCTGACCCTGCTGGCGTCCCCGCCGGCGGGCGGCTCCCCGCCGGCGCGCGTGGACCTGGAGCTGCTGATCACCGGGCGGGGGGCCATCGGCGGGCCGGCCGAAAGCCACCTGTTCGATCCCCAGCTGCTGGTCGTGCGGCGGGGCGACACGGTGCGGCTGCGGGTCCTCAACCTGTCCCACTTCCGCCACGGCCTGGAGTTTGCCGGGCTGGGCGTGCGCACCGGCGCCCTGCACGGGGGGGCGGCCGAGGTCGTGGAGTTCGCGGCCGACCGGCCCGGCATCTTCGAGTATCGCTGTTACCTGCCCCACGATCCGGCCACCGGGACCTGCGCCCCGGATCACGACCGGATGGTGGGGCACCTGGTGGTGGTGGAAGGGCGACGCTGACGCGATCGCAGTCCACGACGAGACCGATGGAGGTGAGGAGGGATGCGGATGAGGACGGTCGTGATCCTGGGGATCGCTCTGGCCCTGGCGGCCATCGGCCCCGCGGCGGGAGCCCCCAAGGCCCAGAAGGTCACCGTCGTGCTCAACGAGATGAGCTTCACGCCCTCTCGGGTGACGGTGACCGCGGGCACGCCGGTGGAGCTGGTCCTGGTGAACCGCGGCAAGCAGAAGCACGAGTTCATGGTGTACAGCCTGCCCCGGGCGGGGCTGGCCGGTGAAGAGCTGGAGGAGTGGGCCAAGGAGAACACCTACTTCAAGGGCGTCGAGGTGACCGTGGAGACTGCAGGGGTGGAAATTGAGGCGGAGGCCCTGATGGAGGTGGAGCTGGCGCCGGGGCGGTCGGTGACGCTGGAGTTCACCCCGCAGCGCAAGGGGACGTTCGAGATCGGGTGCCACGTGGAAGGCCACTACGAGGCCGGCATGAAGGGCACCTTTGTCGTCCGATAGGAGGCGCGCCGTGAACGGCCGGGGGCTGGCGCTGTCGGCGGTGATCGTCGCGGCCGTCGTGGCCGGGGCGTCCGGGTACGTGGTGCTGCGGTCCGCGCGCCCTCCTGTCTCGGCGGCACCCCCGGTCGTGCCCGAAGTGCGCCAGTTCGACCTGTGGCTGCACGTCCTGGAGGCGGGGGAGACCGCCGTGCGGCACTGGGTCCCGCCGGTTGTGGTGGTGAATGCGGGGGACACGGTCATCCTGCGGCTCCACAACGGGGATCCGGAGGCCGCCCACGGCTTTGTGGTGGCGGCCCTGAACGTGGTGGTCCCCCCGATCCCTCCGGGGGAGACGGCGACGGTGCGGTTTGTGGCGCAGCGGCCCGGCATCTACCACTACGGCTGCGCCGCCGCCGGGTGCGCGCCGGACCACGCCGGCCAGATCGGTCAGCTGGTGGTGCTGGGAGGCCGGTAGGTGCGCCTGACGCGACGCTCGTTCCTCACGTCCCTCGCGGCGGTGGCGGCCGCCCTGTCGGGCTCCCGGGCGGTGGCCCCGCTGGCCCGGTGGCGCCGCGGCGTGAAGGGCGCGGTGCCCGCGCTGGTGGCCCGGCCGGAGGGGGTCCACAGCCTGGCACACCTGGAGGCTGTGCCCGCAGGCGGAGGCGTGGCCCTGGCCTTCGCCGCGAAGCCACCGCGGGCGGAGCCGGCGGCGGCCTCGGGACGCCGGTGGGTGATGGTGATCGACCTGGCGCGCTGCGACGGGTGCCGGGAGTGCACCCGCGCCTGCCAGGCGATGCACTTCCTCCCCGGCGGCCAGGAGTGGATCCGGGTGTACGAGATGCGCGATCACGAGCTGGGCGCGCCCTACTGGCTGCCCCGCCCGTGCATGCAGTGCGACAATCCGCCGTGCGTGAAGGTGTGCCCCGTGTCGGCCACCTGGAAGCGGGAGGACGGGATCGTCATGCAGGACACCTCCCGCTGCATCGGCTGCCGGTTCTGCATGGCCGCCTGCCCGTACCAGGCCCGCAGCTTCAACTGGGTGGACCCGGAGGTCCCCGGCATGCCCGACGAGCCCTACGCGATGGAGTGGAACCGGGTGCACCGCCGCGGGACCACGGAAAAGTGCATCTTCTGCCCGGCCCTGCTCGCCGAGGGCCGGCTGCCGGCGTGCGCGGCCGCGTGCCCCATGGGCGCCATCTACTTCGGCGACCAGGGAGAGGACGCCGTCACCAACTCCCAGGGGGAGACCGTGCGCCTGTCGGAGCTGGTGGCCGCCAACGCCGGCTACCGCCTGCTGGAGGAGCTGGGGACCGAGCCCCGGGTCTACTACCTGCCGCCCCGGCGCCCCCTGTATCCGCCTCCGCCCCCCGCCACCGAGCCGGCCTCGGCCGGGGAGGCCCGACGATGATGCGCCGCCGGGATCTCTTCTCGCCCCGGGAGCTCCGCGTGCTGGCCTCCCTGCACGGGGGCGGGCCGGGCTTTTACGCCCTCATGGGCGTTCTGGTCGGGGTGGCGCTCTGGGGGCTCATCGCCTACGGCGTCCAGCTGCGCTACGGCCTGGGCGTGACCGGGCTGCGGGACAACGTCATGTGGGGCGTCTACATCACCAACTTCGTGTTCTTCATCGGGGTCAGCCACGTCGGCGCGCTGATGTCGGCCATCCTGCGCCTCACCGGAGCCGAGTGGCGGCGGCCGATCACCCGCATGGCCGAGGCCATCACCTTCGCGTCGCTGCTCATGGGGGGCCTGATGCCCCTGGTGGATATGGGCCGGCCGGACCGGCTCCTCAACCTGGTGCTGCACGGGCGGCTGCAGTCGCCCATCCTGTGGGACATCCTGTCCATCACCACCTACCTCACCGGCAGCACGCTGTTCCTGTACGTGCCCATGATCCCCGACATCGCCCTGCTCCGGGACCGGTTCGCGGCGGGGCCGGCGTGGCGGCGGAGGCTGTACACCGCCCTGGCCCTGGGGTGGCGCGGCACCGAGGTCCAGCGCCGCCACCTGGAGGCGGCCATGGGCATCCTGGCCGTCCTCATCATCCCCATCGCGGTGTCGGTCCACACGGTGGTGTCCTGGATCATGGCCATGACCCTGCGGGCGGGGTGGAACAGCACCATCTTCGGTCCGTACTTCGTCTCCGGGGCGCTGTTCAGCGGGGCGGCGGCCGTGGTCACCGCCATGGCCGCCTTCCGGTGGGCCTACCGCCTGGAGGAGTACATCACCGAAGACCACTTCCGCCGGATGGGCTACCTGGTGATCGCCCTGGGCCTGATCTACGCCTACTTCACCTTCAACGAGTACTGGGTCCCGGCGTTCAAGATGGCCTCCCATGAGCGCGGCTACCTGGCGGCGGTGCTGAGCGGGCCGTTTGCCCGGCTGTTCTGGTTCACCCAGGTGGGCGGGCTGCTGCTCCCGGTGCTGCTGCTGACCCTGCCCCGGGCGTCCCTGGTCCCCCGCCTGGCCCGGGTTCCCCTGCTTCAGCCCCGGCCGGCCCTGGCGGCGGCGGCGGCGTCGGGGGTGCTGGCGATCGCGGCCTACGCTCCGCCGTCGCCGGTGGCGGCGACGCTGGACGCCGGTGTGCTGCGGGCGGTTGCCGCCGGGACGCTCGCGGTGGCATCGCTGTGGGTGCTGGTGGCCCTGCTGCCCCTCTGCCGCGCCCGCCCGATCGCCACGGCGACTGTGGCGTCCGTGCTGGTCAACGTGGGCGCGTGGTGGAAGCGGTACGTGATCATCGTCCCCACGCTCCAGTCGCCGTTCCTGCCGATCCAGCGGGCGCCCCAGGGGTGGGGGGTGTACACGCCCACCTGGGTGGAGTGGTCGATTACCTTCGGAGCCGTGGCCGGCTTCCTGCTGATCTACATCGTGTTCAGCAAGCTGTTCCCCATCGTCTCCCTGTGGGAGACCCGGGAGACCGAGCAGGGCGGGGAGGTGGCCCATGCGCTGGCCCGTTAGTGCGGCGGCCGCGGTGGTGGGGATCCTCCTCCTGTCCTCGGGGGCGGCCGCCGGCGTCGCCCTCTCCCTGGAGTCGGGGCCCGGAGGGCGGCCGCAGGTCGCGGCGGTGGTGACGGACGATTCCGGGGAGCCCGTGGAAGGCGCCACCGTGGCCTTCCGGGCCCGCACCGCCTTCGGCTGGCTTCCCCTGGGAGAGGTGACCACCGACGCGTCCGGGAGAGCGGTCCTGGCGCTGCCGTCCGGGCGCCCGTACCCGGAGATCGAGGCGGAGGTGTCCGAGCCTCCGCAGCGGGCGGCCCTGACCCTCGCGGAGCGCCCCGCGTGGCGCCCCGCGGTCCGGCCCGGCCGGCAGGTCCTGCAGGCCCTCAGCCCCCAGCCGGGCCTCATCAGCCCGTACCCCGTCCCGCCCCTGGCCCTGCTGGGGGCCCTCCTGGGCGGCATCTGGGCGACGTACGGCTACATCGTCTTTCTGCTCACCCGGATCGCCACCGGCCGCTGACCCGCGGAGGCTCCCCGCCCCTGGCGGGGATGACGGGCCCCGCGCGAGGGGCCTCAGGGTTCAATGAGGCCCTTGCGGATGGCGTAGCGGACCAGTTCGGTGCGGTCGTGCAGGCCCAGCTTCTCCAGGATGTGGGCCCGGTGCGTCTGCACCGTCTTGATGCTGATGAACAGGCGCTCGGCGATCTGCTGGTTGGACAGCCCCTGGGCGATGAGGGTGAGGATCTCCTTCTCCCGCTCGGTCAGTCCGTCGTAGCGGTCCCGCTCCTCCCCGGCCTCGACCCGCTTGAGGTAGTCCTCCACCACCTTGCGGGCGACCGAGGGATACAGGAACGCTTCTCCCCGGGCGGCCGAGCGGACCGCCTGGACCAGGTCGGAGGCGGCCGCGCGCTTGAGCACGTAGCCCGAGGCCCCCGCCCGCAGCAGCTGGAAGACGTAGGACTCGTCCTCGTGCATGGTCAGGGCCAGCACCGCGACGCCCGGATGGCGCTCTTTGACTTTGTGGGTGGCCTCGATGCCGCCCATGCCCGGCATGCTGATGTCCATGATCACCACGTCGGGCCGCAGGCGCTCCACCAGCTCCAGGGCCTGCTGGCCGTCCCCCGCCTCGCCCACCACCTCGATGTCCTGTTCCCGCTCGAGGATCATGCGGACGCCCTCGCGGACGATGGCGTGGTCGTCGGCGATCAGAACCTTAATGGCCATCGGATGGGACCTCCACGGGGATGACGGCCTCGATGCGGGTGCCCGCCTGAGGCCGGGACGTGATCTTCCACGTCCCCCCCAGCAGTTCCGTCCGCTCCTGCATGCCCATCAGCCCCAGCCCCCGGCCGTCCCGCGCCCGGGGCAGAGCCTGGGGGTCAAACCCGCGGCCGTCGTCGGTCACCGACAGGCGCACCTGGCCGTCGGCCAGCGCCACGGTGACCCAGGCCCGGCGGGCGTCGGCGTGCTTGAGCACGTTGGTCAGGGCTTCCTGGACGATGCGGAAGACGGCCGTCTCGATGTGGTGGGGCATGCGCTCGTCCAACCCGGCCAGGGTCAGGTCCACCTGCAGCCCCTGGGGCTCCACGTGCTCCTTCACGTACCACCGGATGGCCGCCGCCAGCCCCAGGTCGTCCAGGATGGTGGGGCGCAGGTCGTAGATCATCTTCCGCAGCTCCCGCAGGGTATCCTCGGCGATGCCCCGCAGGCGGCTCAGCCGCTGCTGCTCCGGCGGCGCGGCCGAGCGCTCGGCCACCTCCAGGTTGAGGATGAGGGCGGTCAGGGCCTGGCCCGCCTCATCGTGGAGCTCCCGGGCGATGCGGCGCCGCTCCTCCTCCTGGGCGGTGATGAGTTTCTGCAGCAGCTCGCCCCGCATCGCCTCCTTGGCCCGCACTTCCTCGTACAGCCGGGCGCGTTCCGCCGCCAGCCCGATCTGGTCGCCGATGGCCGACAGGGTGGCCAGCTCCCGGCTGGTCAGGGCGCGCCGCCGGGGCAGGAGCAGGTTCATCACGCCCATGGTGCCTCCGGCGGTGCGCAGGGGAACCGTGACGTGGCGGGGCGCGTCCCACCCCGCCTGCTCCAGCCTCTCGCAGTGCACGATGGTGACCGCGTCGGCCAGCTGTTCGTTGCGGAGCATCTCCAGGCAGCGGCAGTCCCCCTCCATGGCGGCCATGTCGGAGGCGGCCAGTTCCAGGGGGAGGTTCTTGGTGGCGGCGATGGCAAACCCGCCATCGCGGCGCAGGTAGATCCACCCGCTGCTCAGCCGCATCAGGTCCACCAGCAGGTCCAGCGCCCGGCTCACGGCGCTGTGGACGTCCAGGGAGCGGTTCAGGGACTCGGCGATGGCGCTCATGGTCACCAGGTCCCGGGTGCGCTGGAGGGCCAGCAGGACGATGCCGATGCTGAACAGCAGGGTGAACAGCCCCGAAAAACCCGCCCCCACGCCGGCCAGGACCGGGTGCGGTCGCAGCAGGGGGTAGACCAGCGCCAGCATCCCGGTCAGCAGCAGCCCCCAGAACAGCAGCCGGGCGCTGGTGGTCTGCAGGCCCCGCTCCTGGCCGTACAGCAGGCCGGCGCTGCCCGCAAACGCGGCCCCGCCCAGCACCGACGCCACCACCGCGGCGGCGGTCCAGGACGCCTCCGCCAGAACCGCGGAGGCAGCGATGCCCACCACGGCCAGGATCGTGACCCGCCGGTCGGGGCGGAAGCTCTGCACCATGGCCCACGCCGACGCCAGGAACAGAGCGTGCCGGATGGCGACCAGAGTGCTGGAGGGGGTGAGGGTGAGAAGGGTTTCGGCCACCACGTGGGAGGCGAACAGGGCATAGGCGACGGCCCACCACCCGATCTGCCGCTCACGGCCCTCCAGATAGCGCAGGAGCAGAAAGAGGGTCAGGGCCAGGTGGATGCCGACGCCGACCGCCAGCGCACCCGTCAAAACCGTCACATCTCCTATCGTACACAGCCCGCGGGGGGTTGTCTTCGGGCGCCCGGGCAGGGGCAGAGGGGAGCGGAAGGCCGCTCAGCCGGCCCGCCGCAGCGGGGGGTGGATGTCGGGCAGTGGAGGCGTGCGCGGAAGGGCCCGGCGGTCCAGGACGGCGGTGAGGGGATACCCGCACCGGGGGCAGGCGCCTCCCGGAGAGGGGACAAAGATGGCCCCGCAGTGGGGACAGATGGCCAGGTCCGGAGACGGAGAGTGCCGCACGCGACTGCCGGAGACGCCCATGGGCACCACCCATCATATTGTACTGTAGGGCGCCCGGGCTGGGCCCATCGGTCGGCCGCCCGAGGGGCCTCTCGGGCACCGATGCCATAATCCGGCCGGCACCTGATGGCCCCGGACCGGATCCCGCCATATGTTGCAGGTACGGGCAGTCACCCTGCGGGACACGGCCGGCGAGGTGAGGAAGATGGCCAAGGCGGCGCAGTCGGTGTCCACCATCCGGATCCTGATCGCCGACGACCACGCCATCGTCCGCGAAGGAATCCGCATGATCCTGGAGGCCGAACCGGACTTTGAGGTGGTGGGCGAGGCCACCACCGGCCGGGAAGCGGTGGAGCTGGTGCGGCGGGTGCGTCCCCACGTGGTGGTCATGGACATCAGCATGCCCCAGATGAACGGCGTGGAGGCCACCCGGGAGATCCGCCGGATCAGCCCCGACACCGCCGTGCTCATCCTGACCATGCACGAGGACGAGTCCTACGTCTTCCAGCTGCTGCAGCTGGGGGCGTCGGGGTACGTGCTCAAGCGTGCGGCCGCCTCCGATCTGGTGGAGGCGGTGCGGGCCGCCGCCCGGGGGGAGGCGTTCCTGTATCCCTCGGTGGCCCGGAGCGTGGTGCAGGACTACCTGGAGCGGGTGCGCTCCGGGGAAGGGCGGGACCGCTACGACGGCCTGACCGAGCGGGAGCGGGAGATCCTGGTCCTGCTGGCGGAGGGCCTGACCAACCAGCAGATCGCCGAGCGCCTGTTCATCAGCGTCAAGACCGTGCAGACCCACCGGGCCCACATCATGGAGAAGCTCGACCTCCACGACCGGGCCCTCCTGGTCCGCTACGCCATCCGCAAAGGGCTGATCCAACCCTGACCCACGCGGTCCCCGCGATCTGCGCGATCCCCGCGGAAGGAGCCGAAATGCAGGAGTGCGGAGATCGCGCAGATTGCGCAGATCCCCTGGTATGATGGAAACGCGATGCCGCGGGTGGGCGTGCTGACCAGCGGGGGAGACGCGCCGGGCATGAACGCCGCCATCCGGGCCGTGGTGCGGACGGCGGTGGTGGCCGGGTGGGAGGTCGTGGGCATCCGCCACGGCTACGCCGGCCTCATCGCGGGCGAGGTGGTGCCCCTCACCGCCCGCGATGTGGGGGGGATCATCCAGCTGGGCGGCACCATCCTGCACTCGGCGCGTTGCCCCGAGTTCCAGACCCCCGAGGGACGACGGCGGGCCCTGGCGACCCTGGAGGAACACCGGATCGACGCCCTGGTGGTCATCGGCGGCAGCGGCTCCCAGTGCGGCGCCTGTGAGCTGTCGCGGGCCGGAGTGCGGGTCGTGGGCGTGGCATCCACCATCGACAATGACGTCTACGGCGCCGACATCACCATCGGCGTGGACACCGCGCTGAACATCGCCCTGGAGGCGGTGGACCGGCTCAAGACCACCGCGTCCGCCCTGCAGCGGGCCTTCCTGGTGGAGGTGATGGGCCGGCAGTGCGGGTACCTGGCCCTGATGACGGCTCTGGCCGGGGGCGCCGAGTCGGTGGTGATCCCCGAAGTCGAGATCCACCCTGAGCAGATTGTGGAGGACCTCCGCCTGGCGGCGCAGCGGGGCAAGGCTCACGCGCTGGTGGTGGTGGCCGAGGGGGCCGCCTACAACGCCGAGCGCCTGATCCGGTATTTCCACGAGCACCGGGAGCGGCTGGGATACGAGTTGCGGGCCACCATCCTGGGCCACGTGCAGCGGGGCGGGGCGCCCACCGCCTTTGACCGCCTGCTGGCGACCCGCACCGGGGCAGCCGCCGTGGACCTGCTGGTGGAGGGGACAGACGGGGTCATGGTCGGTCTCCGCCGGGGAGAAATCGACACGACGCCCCTGGCGGAGGTGGCGGCCAACAAGAAGACGCTGGACCTGCGGTTGCTGAGCCTGATCCGGACTCTGGCCACGTAGGAGGTCCCGTGGAACCGCTGACCGTCGGCAAGGTGCGCGGCCTCCAGCAGATCTCCGATCCGGGCGGCATCTTCGCCATCTGCGCCATGGATCACCGGGGGTCCCTGCAGAGGCTGCTGAACCCGCAGTCCCCCGACCGGGTGGAGGCTCGGGCCCTGGTGGAGGTCAAGCTGGACCTGGCGGAAGCCCTGGCGCCGGTGTCCACCGCAGTGCTGCTGGACCCGCTGTACGGCGCGGCCCAGGCCATCGCCGGCGGCGTTCTGCCGGGCCGGACGGGGTTGCTGGTGAGCCTGGAGGAGACCGGGTACGAAGAGCTCCCCCAGGGCAGGATGACCCGGCTGCTGGAGGGGTGGAGCGTCGAGAAGATCCGGCGCATGGGCGCTGCGGGGGCGAAGCTCCTGCTGTACTACCGGCCGGACCTGACCGACGCCGCCGCCCACCAGCGGGACGTGGTCCTCCGGGTTGCCGAGGACTGCCGCCGGTGGGACCTGCCGTTCGTCCTGGAACCGATCGTGTACCCCGCTGCCGGCGAGGACCCCGAGACGTTCGCCGCGCACCGGGCGGACCTGGTGGCGCGCACCGCGCGTGAGCTGGGCGGGCTGGGAGTGGATGTGCTGAAGGTCCAGTTCCCGGGCGACCTCCGGCGCGCGCGGGATGCGGGGGCGCTGCTGGAGGCGTGCCGTCGGCTGGACGCCGCCTCGCCGGTGCCCTGGGTCCTGCTCAGCGGCGGGGTCGGGTACGACGAGTTCGTCACCCAGGTGGAGGTGGCGTGCCGCGCGGGGGCGTCGGGTTTCCTGGGGGGCCGGGCGGTGTGGGAGGAAGCCCTGCGGATCGCCGACCGCGCCGAGCGCCGCCGGTGGCTGCACACGGCGGGGGCGGAGCGCATGCGGCGGCTGCACGAGATCGCGGGCGAGCACGGCCAGCCCTGGTGGCGCAAGCGAGGGCTGGCGCCGACGGGCCTGGCGGCAGTCTCGGAATCGTGGTACCGGGAGTACGGGGGAGGCGCGTCATGATGCGGTGGGTGCGGTACGCGGTGGCGGTGGTGCTGGCGGCGGTCGGGACCGCGGCGATCGTCCTGGTGGCATATGTCGCCTACCTGGTCGGCCTGTGGTCGAGGTCCGCCCGCCGCGACCACGCGCCGTCGGTGAGATAAAGGGAAAAGGGAAAAAGGCAAAGGGGAGGACAACCGGGCGCCGGCGGGCGGCGCGGAGGGGGACGGCCATGGCGACGGCGGACGCGGTGGTTGTGGGCGGGGGCGTGACCGGGACGAGCGCAGCTTTCCAGCTGGCCCGGCGGGGGCGGCGGGTGATCCTGGTGGAGCGCGGCACCGTGGGCAGCGGCCCCACCGGCCGAACCGCCGGCATCATCCGCCTGCACTACTCCTACGAACCCCTGATCCTCCTGGCCGCCCGCAGCCGGGAGGTCTTCGCCCGCTTCGAGGATGTCACCGGCGCGACGTGCGACTTCACGCGCTGCGGATTTCTGCTGCTGGCCCCCGACCGGGAGATGGACGGGTTGCGGGAGATCGTCGCCATGCAGCGCCGCCTGGGCATCGAGGCCGAGGTCCTCTCCCCGGACGAGGTGGCGGCCCGGTTCCCGCAGCTGGCCACCGACGATGTGGCCGGCGCGGCCTGGGAGCCGGGCTCCGGGTTCGCCGACGGCTATGCCACCGCGGCCGGGTTCGCGGCGGCGGCGCGCCGGTCGGGAGCGGACGTGTGGGAAGGGGTGACGGTCCGGGCGCTGCGGATCGAGGGCGGGCGGGTGCGCGGGGTGGAGACCACCCGGGGCCCGGTGGATGCCGCGGCGGTCCTCGTGGCCGCCGGGCCGTGGACGCCGGATCTGCTGCGCGCCGCCGGGGTGGACATCCCCATCCAGAGCTCCCGCCAGCAGGTGGTCCACTTGGCGCCGCCCCCCGGATGGCGGCTCCCGGTGGTGGTGGAGGATATGGTCCTGGGCCTGTACGCCCGTCCGGAGGCCGGGGACACCGTGCTGGCGGGCGTCCTGGAGGAGGAAGCCGAGCAGATCGTGCAGCCGGACGCTTTCGCTCCGGGCGTGGACTTCGAGTTCGTCGAGCGCATCGGGCGGCTGTGGGCCCGCCGCTTTCCCACCGCCCGGTCGGCCCAGGTGCGGGGGGGCTTCGCCAGCCTCTACGACATCACCCCGGACTGGCAGCCGGTGCTGGGGCCCGTGCCGGGAGTGGAGGGTCTGTTCGTCGCGGCGGGGTTCTCCGGCCACGGGTTCAAGCTGAGCCCGGCCGTGGGCGAGGCGCTGGCCGCGGTGATGGTGGGGGAGCAGCCGCCGGTGGATGTCTCCGTGTTCCGCCTCAGCCGGTTCGCCGAGGGGCGGCTCATCCGCGGCCGCCACGCCCAGGGAATACTGGGATAATCTGCGCGATCTGCCCAATCTGCGCGATCTGCGCCATGTCTCCCCTTCGGATTGCGGAGATCGCGCAGATTGCGTAGATCGGGCAGGTCTGGGCCGGCAGGTTTCCCCGTCGGGCGGGGGAATCGAGTAAGACGTGGGCTGGCGCCGCATCCGCTTCGACCGCAACGAGGTCGCCGGTGCCTTCGGCGACATCGGGACCGATTTCCCGCTGCTGGCGGGGATGATCCTGTCGGCCGGGCTGGACCCTGCCTCCGTCCTCGCCATGTTCGGCCTCATGCAGGTCGCCACCGGCCTGCTGTACGGCCTGCCCATGCCGGTCCAGCCCCTGAAGGCCATGGCCGTGATCGTCATCACCCAGAAGCTGGCTCCGGCGGTCCTCTACGGCGGGGGGCTGGCGGTGGGTCTGGCGATGCTGGTCCTGGCCGCCACCGGCGCCGTGGAGTGGGTGGCCCGGCTGGTTCCCCGGGCCGTGGTGCGGGGCATCCAGTTCGGGCTGGGGCTGCAGCTGGCGTCGCTGGCCCTGGGCCGCTACGTCGCCGCCGACGGCCCGGCGGGGTACGTACTGGCCGCGGTGGCGTTCGCGCTGACCGTGGCCCTGCTCGGCCACCGGCGCTGGCCCCCGGCATTGCTGGTCATCGGCCTGGGGGTGGGATACGCGCTGATCAGGGGCGCCGACGCCTGGCAGATCCTGTCCGGCGTCTCCGTCCGCCTGCCCGCGCCGGTGGTGCCCTCGGCCCGGGACATCGCCACCGGCTTTGTGGTCCTGGCTCTGCCGCAGCTGCCGTTGTCCCTGGCCAACTCGGTCCTGGCCACCCGCCAGGTGGTGGCCGACTTCTTCCCCGACCACCCCCTGACCGTCCGTCGGATCGCGCTCACCTACGCCGCCATGAACCTGATCAACCCGTGGGGAGGCGGGGTGCCCACCTGCCATGGCTCGGGCGGCCTGGCCGGCCACTACGCCTTCGGTGCCCGCACCGGCGGCTCGGTCGTCATCTATGGGGCCCTGTACCTGGCGCTGGGCGTGTTCTGGAGCCGGGGATTTGCCGACGTCCTCCGGCTGTTCCCGCTTCCGGTGCTGGGGGTGATCCTGACCTTCGAGGCGCTGGCCCTGATGCGCCTGCTGCGGGACCTGCGCGATCCGCTCGACTTGTCGACGGCCCTGCTGGTCAGCCTGGCGGTCCTGGGTCTGCCCTACGGCTACGTGATCGGGCTGGTGGTCGGCACCGTGCTGGTCCGGCTGCGGCGGCCGCGGTGGGAGGGAGGAGAAGTCGGCTCCGAACCCGGGAGGAGCGCGGGCCCGGAGGTGGGTATCTAATACCCTGATGCTGTTCACCTGTGTGGGCGACTACGGCGATCCGGCGCTGGCGCGGATGGCGGCGGGGTTGCGCGCCGCCTTCGAGCGCCGGGGGCACGTCTACACCGACGACCCCGAGGCGGCGGACCTGCGGCTGGTCTTCAACTTCATCGCCGTGGACCGGCCGCGGCCCTACCGGCGCCGCGCCAAGGCCATCTTCGTGGTGTCGGTGGCGGTCACCGACCAGCGGCCGGACAACGTGCTGCGCCAGGCGTACCCGCTGCTGGTGCGGTCGCTGGCCAACTTGTGCATCTACCTGGTGCGGGATCGGGAGGCGCTGCACACCTACTTCGTCACCCTGGAACAGGGCTACTACCCCATCCCCGATCTGGCCGGGGACGACTACTTCGACTACATCTACGAGCGCCTGCACCCGCTGGCGTCGTCCCAGCTGGTGATCGACAACGAGTTCCACCCGGACCTGGAGCCCGGGCTGTGGGAGGGCGATGACCTGACCCGCCAGCTCAGCGAGGCCGGGCGGCGGCTGGACGCCCTCAACCTGCTGCCCGCCCCCTTCCCCATCCACGAGCTGCTGGACGAGCGCGACCTGCGCCACATCGAGCGCCTGTACGGCATCGGCGGGCTGTCGTACGGCAACCTGAGCGTGCGCAAGGACGCCCGGCGTTTCTGGATGAGCGCCAGCGGGGTGGACAAGGCCAACATGAAGGTCATCGGCCGGGACATCCTGCTGGTCAAAGGCTACGACCCCCAGCGGCATGTGATGCTGCTGTCGGTCCCGCCCCACGTGAAGCCCCGGCGGGTGTCGGTGGACGCCATCGAGCACTGGATGATCTACACCGAGCACCCCTCGGTGGGCGCCATCGTCCACGTGCACGCCTGGATGGAAGACGTCACCTCCACCACCATCAACTACCCGTGCGGGACCCTCCAGCTCGCCCGCGCGGTGGCCGAGGTGGTCCGCCAGGCGCCGGACCCGGCGCGGGCGGTGGTGGGCCTGAAAAACCACGGCCTCACCATCACCGGGCCCACCCTGGACGACATCTTCACCCGCCTGGAGCGCGGCTTCATCCGCCAGGTCCCCATGTCGTAGATGAGCGGCCGCGGCCTGCGCCCCGCGCCCGACCCCCCGGCGCCTCCCGCCGGACCCGCTCACCGCACCCCCTGATGCGCGCCCTGGTGTTCCATCCCACCATCGCCCGGTTTGTCCTCACCCGCGCCCTCTGCGCCATCCGCCGCTCGGCCGCGTGGGGGCCATGGGCGCCCCTGCGCTACCGGGAGGTGCCCGAACCTCGGCTGCCGGGGGAGGAGTGGGTGCGGGTGCGGGTGCGCCTGGGCGGCATCTGCGGCAGCGACCTGCACACCATCCACCTGGACAGCAGCCCCGCCCTGTCGGCCGTCACGTCGTTTCCGTTCGTCCTGGGCCACGAGAACGTGGGCACGGTGGCGGAGGTGGGCCGGCGGGTTGAGGGCCTGGCGGTCGGGCAGCGGGTGACGGTGGAGCCGGCGCTGCCGTGCGCCGCCCGGGACCTCCCGCCCTGCCCGTACTGCGCCGCCGGCCGCTACAACCTGTGCGTACGGGTAGCCGACGGCCACCTCAGCCCGGGGCTGATGATCGGCGCCTGCCGGGACACCGGCGGCAGCTGGAGCGCGGGATTTGTGGCCCACCGATCGCAGGTCTTTCCCGTCCCCGACGGGCTGACCGATGAAGACGCGCTGATGGCGGAGCCGGCGGCGTGCGCGGTTCACCCCCTGCTGGCCTCCCCTCCGTCAGACCGCGACACGGTGCTGGTCATCGGCGGGGGGATCATCGGCCAGTGCGCCATCGCCGCCCTCCGCGCCCTGGGCAGCGCGGCCCGGATCGTGGCCCTGGTCAAGCATGCCTACCAGGGGGAGGCCGCCCGCCGTCTGGGCGCTGATCGGGTGGTGCGCCTGGGCCCCGGCGACGCCCACTATCCGGAGGTGGCCGACCTGGTGGGCGGCGTGCTGCGGCGTCCCATGCTGGGCAAGCGGGTCCTGCTGGGCGGCGCCGACCTGACCGTGGAGTGTGTGGGCAGCGCCCGCAGCCTCGACGACGCCTTCCGGCTGACCCGGCCCGGCGGCACGGTGGTCCTGCTGGGCCTGGCCGCAGTCCCGGCGGGGGTGGACTGGACGCCTGTGTGGTGGAAGGAACTGCGCGTGACCGGCAGCTACATCTACGGCGTGGAAACGTGGCAGGGGCGGCGGGTGCGCACCCTCCCGCTGGTTCTGGAGTGGATGGCGGCGGGCCGGATGCGGCTGGGCCACCTGGTGACCCACCACTTTCCCCTGGAGGAGTACCGGGCGGCCCTGCGGGCGGCGTCGGGCAAGGCCCGATCCCGGGCGTTCAAGGTGGCGTTCGCGCCCCGGTAGCCTGGGCACGTGCGGGCGCAGCCGACGGCGCCGGGCCGCGCGGGAGGGGTTACGGGTAGAGGCCGCGGGCCAGCAGGGCGTCGGCGACCCGCCCGATGGCGTAGATCAGGGCGGCGGTGCGCAGGTCCACGCCCCGTTCCCGGGCCAGCAGTTCGACTCCGTGGAACGCCTGGACCATGACCTGCTCCAGCCGCCGGGTGATCTCGTCTGCGCTCCAGAAGAACGACTGCAGATCCTGGACCCACTCGAAGTAGGAGACCGTCACCCCGCCGGCATTGGCCAGGATGTCGGGGACCACCAGCACGCCCCGGTCGTCCAGGATCTGGTCGGCCTCGGGGGTGGTGGGGCCGTTGGCGGCCTCCACGATCATCCGGGCCTGGACCCGGGCGGCATTGCGGGCGGTGATCTGGCCCTCGACCGCGGCCGGCACCAGGATCTCGCAGGGCAGTTCCAGCAGCTGCTCGTTGGTGACGGTCCGGGCGCGGGGAAACCCCTGGACGCGGCCCGTGCGGCGCACGTGCTCGGCGACCTCCCACGGGTTCAGCCCGGCCGGGTTGTAGATGCCCCCGAACACGTCGCTCACGGCCACCACCCGGCACCCCAGGTCGTGGAGCAGGCAGGCGGCCACCGAGCCCACGTTGCCGAACCCCTGCACTACCACCCGGCTGCCGGCCAGGGGCAGGCCCGCCAGCGCGGCCGCCTCCCGCGCAACGATGGCGACGCCCCGGCCGGTGGCGTCCCGCCGCCCGGCGGAGCCGCCGATGCTCAGCGGCTTGCCGGTCACCACCGCCGGCACCGAGTGCCCCCGGTGCATGCTGAAGGTGTCCATGATCCAGGCCATGACCTGCTCGTTGGTGCCCACGTCGGGGGCGGGGATGTCGGCGTCAGGACCCATCAGGACGCTGATCTCGGTGGCGTAGCGCCGGGTCAGGCGTTCGAGCTCGCTCCGGGACAGGGCCGCCGGGTCGCAGGCCACGCCTCCCTTGGCCCCTCCGTAGGGCAGGTGCATCAGGGCGCACTTCCAGGTCATCAGCATGGCCAGCGCCCGCACCTCGGCCAGGTCCACCTGGGGGCTGTAGCGGATGCCGCCCTTGGTGGGCCCCAGGACCGTGCTGTGGTGCACCCGGTAGCCGGTGAAGACCTGTACCGAGCCGTCGTCCATGCGCACGGGAAAGGCGACAGCCAGTTCGCGGTTGGGCGTGACCAGGTAGTCGCGGATGCCCCGGGGCAGGGCCAGGTGATCGGCGGCGCGGTGGAACTGGCGCAGGGCGGCGTCCCAGGGGTCCTCGGTCCGGGTCGCGGGCGGAGCGGACGGTTGGGGGGCGGACGCCACGGTCAGTCCTCCCGGCGCTCGAAGGTGATCCACGCCGGCTGGCGCACGAATCCCAGCAGGGTGTTGACGCGCAGCATGGGCGCGTTCAGCGAGTCGTTCCAGGTGCGGATCTCCCGGTATCCCTGCCGCCGCGCGTAGTCAATCACCCGCAGCTTCAGGGCCAGCGCGATCCCCCGGCCCCGGTACGCCCGGCGGACGCCGGTGAGCCCCTGGTAGAGCACGTCGGGCAGCCGCTGGCTGCGGAGGACGACGCTTTCCCCCACGCACCGCTCTCCGTCCAGGGCCAGGATGTGGCCGTCGGGCAGGTAGTCGGGATTGTCCAGCAGGCGCTGGCGGTACTCCTCCCGCGTCGGCGGGGTGTAGGGCTCGGGCTGGGGGATGTCGGCGGCGACGGTGGTGTGCAGGTCGTACAGGGTGGCCAGCCAGTCCGGGTCGCGCTCCCGCAGCTCGGCGGCGGTGATCAGCCTGATCTCCCCGGTGCGGGCCGCCCGTGACGAGAGCGGCGCCGGGTCAAAGGACGCCACCAGGAGGCGCGACTCCCATGCCCGACGGATCTCGCGGAAGCCCCGGTCCTGCACGAACCGCAGGCTGCGGGCGAAGGTCTCCCGCACGCCGGCCCATAGCACGGCCGGCCGCAGGGGCTGCATCGCCTCCACCAGTGCTCCGTACAGTCTCTTGCCGATGCCCAGCCCCTGGCGGTCCGGGCGGACGACGATCTCCACCCACAGCTTCCGGGGGTGGTACATGCTGCTGACGTGGTGGTACTCGGCCATGCCGACTATCCCGCTGCCGTCCTCCGCCACCAGGCGGTGCAGGCGCAGGCGGACCCCGTCGTATCGGGCGTCTTCGTGGCGCCACTCGGCCTCCGACCACGGATAGTCGGCGTACACGGCGGAGGCGACGGCCACGGCCGCCGGATAGTCCCGGTCCTCGAAGGGTCGGATCGCCGGGGAGGTCACGGATGATACCTTCGCACACCCGCCGGGGGAGGCGCAACCCCCACTTACAGCAGTCGGGCCACCTGCTCGCCCGCCACGAAGCCTACGGCGGCGATCCCCAGCCCCACGAGGAACATGTCCAGACCGCTGCGCAAGGCGCTGCGGCCCGTGAAGACGCTGCGGGCCGCGCCCACCAGGAAGTGGGACAGCATGCTGACGGCAAAGGACGTCCAGGTGGCCGCCGCGCCGTCCAGGACCAGGAACGGGATCACGGGGATGAGGGCCCCCACGGCGGTGGCCATGCCCGTGATCCCTCCTTCCCGCAGGGGGGAGAAGGCCGTCTGCCCGATGCCCAGCTCCATCTGGACCTGTTCCTGCAGGGCCCGGTCGGGATGGCGCATGACCTCCCGGGCCGCCAGCGCCGCCGCTTCGGGGGTCATCCCCCGGGCCTGGTACAGGATGGCCAGTTCGGCCTCTTCGAGGTCCGGCATCACCCGCAGTTCTTCCCGTTCCATGGCGATCTCGTGGGCGTAGACCTCGCGCTCGCTCGTGGCGGCCAGGTAGCTGCTGCTTCCCATGGAAAGGGCGTCGGCGATGAGCCCGGCCACCCCGGAGACGATGATCAGGTGGGCCGGGGCGTTCGCCCCCAGGACGCCCATCACCAGGCCGAAGTTCGCCGTCAGCCCGTCGTTGAAGCCGTAAACGGCGTTGCGCAGGAAGCCCCCGGAGGCGATGCGATGCCAGGGCTCTCCCGGTGCGCCGCCCGCCATCCCCGCCAGGCGGGCGGCGTGCTCCGCCGACTCCCGGGCCAGGCGGGCGGCGGCGGCGGCCGCGTCCGGGTGCCGGTAGCGGGCGGCACCCCGGAGGTACCCGCGGGTCTCTCGGCCCTCTTCGGCCAGCAGCAGGCCCGCCAGGGCCGCCCACCCCGCGGCGCGACCCAGCAGGGCCGTCAGGCGCGCCCGCAGGCTGGGGCGGTGAGCCGGCAGGGAGACCCCGGCGGCCCGCAGGAGGTCCGCCCACCGCGCTGCGTGCTGCTCCTCCACCTCCGCCAGTTCCGCGAACAGGCGAGCCTGCCGGGGATCGCGCGCGGCGGCGGCCAGGCGCCGGTACAGGAAGGCGGCGTCGCCTTCATCCTGCCAGTGGTCTCGCCACGCGGCGACCTCGGACCGAGAAGGAGAGGGCGGATGGGACGTGCTCACACGTATGAGTGTTCTCCGGACTAGGCCGGGCGCCTGCGCGTCTTGTGGGAGGGCGGAGAGCCGCCATATAATGCTAGTCGGTCGGGCGGGTACCGAAGCGGCCAAACGGGGCTGACTGTAGATCAGCTGGCGGAATGCCTTCGGAGGTTCGAATCCTTCCCCGCCCACCACGGTGGAGGGAAAAGGGAAACGGTGGAGGGAAAAGGGAAGAAGGACGAGGGAAGAAGGAAGAGGGAAAGTGCCAGCCAGGAGAGTGGTTGTCCCCTTTTCCCTCTTCCCTTTTCCTTCTTCCCTCGAGCGCGGGGATAGCTCAATGGTAGAGCTCCGGCCTTCCAAGCCGGTGATGCGGGTTCGATTCCCGTTCCCCGCTCCACGGTCCGCTGCCGCGGCCGCTCCCGTCACCTGTTCGTGACCACGCGGCGGTACGGATCTGTCGTGGGTGACCTTCTCGTGAGGCGGGTCATCGCAGCCCTCCTGGTCGGCGGTGTCCTGCTGGGGCCGGGGCCGCTGTCGGCCCAGGAGCCCATCCGGGTGGCGGTGGTCGAGTTTGCCGACGACAGCGTGGACGGCTTCCGCATCGGCGCCTCCCGCATGCACGCCGAGTTTGCCGAGCTGCTGGCCCGCTCCGGGGGCGGCCGACTGCAGGTGGTGCCCGTGGCCCAGGTCGAGTCGGCGCTGCGGGCGCGGGGGGTGGGGCCGGAGGATCTCTCCCGGCCGTTTGGGGGATCCGCGCTGGCCGCTGCGGTGGGAGCCCGGTGGCTGGTGAGGGGACGGTGGACGGTCCTGGAGGTGGACCGCCCCGAGGTGCCGCCGGTCCCCGACGACCTGATCCGTCCCGTGCTGGTGCACGCCGCCCTGGAAGTCCAGGTTCTGGACGTGACCGAGCGGCGCCTGGTGATGCGGGACCTGGTGTCCACCACCACCGTGGCGACAGGGATCCACAGCCTGCGGGACGCGGCGCGCGAAGTGCTACGCCGGGCCGCGGCCCGGGTCGCCGGCCTGTAGGCGGGCACCCGCGGGAGCGCAGTCCTGGCCGCGAGGGGAGCGCCGGCCGCATCCGCCGGCGCGCCGATCCCAGGAGTCCGGTGGCCGAGGTGAGAAGCCTACTTCCCGTGGCGGCGACCATCCTCGACGGCAGGGCTCTGGCCGCGCAGATCGAAGCCGAGGTGGCCGCCCAGGCGCAGGCGCTGACCTCCCGCTACGGGGTGTCTCCGGCCTTGGCGGCCATCCTGGTGGGCGACGACCCGGCCTCCCACCTGTACGTGCGGCGCAAGGCCGAAGCCTGCGGCCGCGCGGGGATGCGGTCGGAGACGTTCCACCTGCCGGCCGACGCCTCCCAGGAAGAGGTCCTGGCCCTCATCGACCAGCTCAACGCCCGGGCCGACATCCATGGCATCCTCCCCCAGCAGCCGATGCCCGCCCACATCGACCCCCGGGCGGTGTTCGACCGGATCCACCCCGCCAAGGACGTGGACGGGTTGGGACCGGCGAACATGGCGGCGCTGCTGGTGGGCCGGCCGCACCTGGTGCCCTGTACCCCGGCGGGGGTGATGCGGCTGCTGGCCCACGCGGGGATCGACCCGGCCGGCCGCGAGGCGGTGGTGGTGGGCCGCAGCATCATCGTGGGGCGCCCCATGGCCCTGCTGCTCCTCAACGCCCACGCCACCGTCACCTGGTGCCACACCCGGACCCGGGACCTGGCCGCTCACACCCGGCGGGCCGACATCCTGGTGGTGGCCGCCGGCCGCCCCGGCCTGATCACGGGCCCCATGATCAAGCCGGGGGCGGTAGTGATCGACGTCGGGATTTCCCGGAAAGACGGCAAGCTGGTAGGGGATGTGGAGTTTGCCTCGGCCGTTGAGGTGGCCGGGTGGATCACCCCGGTGCCGGGCGGTGTCGGCCCCATGACCATCGCCATGCTGCTGCACAACACCGTGCGGGCGGCCGAGCAGCAGCTCCGGGCGGGCCGCATCGTCTGAGAACCCGGGCGCGGGATCGCCCGCCGCGCGGCGTCGGGGCGCTCCCGAGAGCCCGGCGCCGACCGCGCGGGTGGGCGTCACCCGGCGGAAGAGCACCGCCGGAAAATTTGGGGTCAGACCCCCACGATCGCAGGTTCCCGCAGAGGCGTGTCGCATGAATGGGGGACATCGCGGAATTTTGGGGTCAGACCCCTTCCTGTCGCAGAAGCGGGGGTAGGTCGCATCCGCACCGAAGATGGAGAGGCGCGGTGACATACGCTGAGGCTGTGGCGTACATCGACGGGCTGCTGGGCCGGCCGCGGCCGGCGGGCGGGCCCCCGACCGCCAAGATCCTCCGGACGGCGGACCTGCTCTCCCGCCTGGGGGATCCGCACCACCGCGTCCCGACGGTCCTGGTGGCCGGCACCAAAGGCAAGGGTTCCACGGCGGCCATGCTGGCTGCGATGATGCGCGCCTGCGGATCGCGGGTGGGCCTGTACACCAAGCCGCACCTGGTGGATTACCGGGAGAGGATCCAGGTGGACGGCGAGATGATCGCCCCGGACGCGCTGGCCGCCCTGGTGGAGCGGGTGCGCCCCCACGTGGAGGCGATGGCCGCCCATCCGCTGGGCCTGCCCACCTACTTTGAGGTCTCCGTGGCTCTGGCCTTCCTTCACTTCGCGGATGCGGGGGTGGACCTGGCGGTGGTGGAGGTCGGGCTGGGAGGGCGCCTGGACGCCACCAACGTCAGCGACCCCGTCCTGGCGGTCCTCACGCCGGTCAGCTACGACCACATGGAGGTGCTGGGGAGCACCCTGGACGCCATCGCCCGGGAGAAGGCCGGCATCGTCCGCCGCAACGGGGTGGTGGTGAGCGCTCCCCAGGCCCCCGAGCCTCTGGCCGCCATCATCGACGTGTGCACCCGCCACCGGGCCCGGCTGCGGCTGGTAGCCGAGGAGATGCGCTGGCAGGTCCTGGACAGCACCCCCTACCGCCAGACCGTCGCCCTGGCGGGTCCGGCCGCCGACTATGGCGCGATCCAGCTCCCCCTGGTGGGCGCCCACCAGGCCGCCAATTTGGCCACCGCGGTGGCCTCCGCCGAGGTCCTGTCCTGCCGGGGATATCGGTTCGATCCGCAGGCGGCGGGCCCGGCCCTGGCGGCGCTGCGCTGGCCGGGACGGATCGAGGTCGTTGCCGAGCGTCCCTACGTGGTGGTGGACGTGGCCCACAACCCGGCGTCCCTCGCGGCGCTGCGGCAGACCCTGGAGGCCGTCTTTCCCGGCCGACGGGTCATCCTGGTCTACGGCATGGTGGCCACCCATGACCACCGCATGTGCACCGGCCTGATCGCGCCCCTGGCGGCGGCCGCCGTGGTCACCGTCCCCCGGCATGTCCGGCCTCTGCCGGCGGAGGTCCTGGCCGCCGAGGTGGCCCGGTACGTCTCCCGGGTGGACGTGGTCCCCGACCGCCACGAGGCTGTCCGCCGGGCCCGGGACCTGGCCGGCCCGGAGGATGTGGTGGTGGTGACCGGGTCGTTCTTCCTGGTGGGAGACGCCCGCGCGGATCTGTTCCGGGAGGTCTCGCCTGCGGCGCGAAGTCCGGGACAGGCCTGATCGGTCAGGCCGCGGACGGGTACCTGTACACTGGAGAGGGAACGGGACCGCCTGTGTGGGTGGACGCGATCGTCGACGACATCCTGCGCACCCGCCCGGCCGACGCCTACGTGGTTAACGACGCCAAGAGCCCGTCGGGGCCCATCCACGTCGGGTCGCTGCGGGGCGTGATCCTGCACGACTGCGTCGCCCGCGGCCTGCGGGACCGCGGCCGGTCGGTCCGCTTTCTGTACGGATTTGACGACTACGACCCCCTGGACGCGGTGCCCGCCGGCGCGCCTCCGGAGTGGGCCCGCCACCTGGGCCGGCCGCTGGCCGACGTGCCGTCTCCGGCCGGAGACGGCATCAGCTTCGCCCGCCACTACGGCCAGGCGTTTGCGGAGGTCTTCACCCGCCTGGGAGTCCATCCGGAGGTGTACTGGACCAGCGAGTGGTATCGCGCCGGGAAGTTCAACGACGCCATCCGGATCGCCCTGGACCGGGCCGACGACCTCATCCAGATCGACCGGGAGATCAGCGGGAGCAGCCGGGCCGAGCGCCACCCGGTGCAGGTCCTGTGCGAGCGCTGCGGCCGCATCGGCACCACCGTCGTCATCGGGTGGGACGGGCGGGAGGTCGCCTACGAGTGCCGGCCCGACAAGGTGGCGTGGGCGCAGGGGTGTGGCCACCGGGGGCGGCGGTCGCCCTTCGACGGCGGCAGCAAGCTGCAGTACAAGGTGGAGTGGGCCGCCAAGTGGTGGATCCTGCAGGTGTCCGTGGAGGGCGCCGGCAAGGACCACATGACCCGCGGCGGCAGCCACGACGTGGCCAGCGCCATCTGCGAGCGCATCTTCGGCTGCCGGCCCCCGTACCCGATCCCCTACGAGTGGTTCCTGGTGGGCGGCCGGAAGATGAGCAGCAGCAGGGGGGTGGGGATGCCCGCCCAGGAGCTGGTGAAGATCCTGCGCCCCGAGCTGGCGCGTTTCCTGATGGTGCGGCCCCACCACCGCCAGCAGATCAACTTCGACCCCGGCGGGGACACCATCCCGCGCCTGTACGACGAATACGACCGCGCCGCGGCCGCCTACTACCAGGAGGTGACGCCCCGCACTCCGGCGGAGGCGGACCTGCTGCGCGACCACGCCCGGACCTTCTACTACGCCCAGCCCGACCGCCCGCCCCCCCGGTGCTTCCGGATGCGGTTCAGCAAGGTGGCCTACCTGACCCAGATGCCCACCGTGGACCTGATGGCGGCCGCCGAGGCCGACAAAGGCGCGCCCCTGACCGAGGCCGACCGGGAGGAACTGCGCCGCAGGGTGGAGGACGCGCGCCGGTGGCTGCAGACCTATGCCCCCGACCACTACCGCTTCCAGGTCCAGCCCACGCTGCCGGCGGTGGACCTGGACGCCTCCCAGCGGGAGTTCCTGGCCCGGCTGGCGGCGGCCATCGCCGAGCGGCCCCGGTGGTCCGGCGAGGACCTGCACGCCCGCATCCACGCCCTCAAGCAGGACCTGGGCCTGCCCGCCCCGCGGGCGTTTTCCGCGATCTACCTGGCGTTTCTGGGCAAACCCTCCGGCCCTCAGGCCGGGTGGCTCCTGGCGTCCCTGGACCGGGAATTCGTCCTGCGGCGGCTGGCGGAGGCATCCCGGCCGTCCTCGGCGGCGGGCGCGCCGTCGGCCGCCCGCCCCGACCCGCCCGGGGGGAGGTCCGCTCCGCCATGACCGAGCACCCCGTCCACGTGCTGGTCTTTGCCCGGCTGGAGGCGCATCACCTGGAGCAGATCCGTGCGGTGGACCCCCGGGTGCGCGTGTCCACCGTCACCGACCGCACCGCGGGCCTGGAGCTGGCCGCCGACGCCGACGTCATGGTGGGGTGGGACATCCCCCGGGAGGTGGTGCAGAGGGCGAGCCGGCTGCGGTGGATCCACTCCACCGCCGCCGGGGTGGACCAGCTGCTCCATCCGGAGGTGTGCGAGCGGGACATCGTCGTCACCAGCAGCAGCGGCATCCACCCGCCGCTGGTGGAGCACGTCTTCGCCTTCATGCTGGCCCTGTCCCGGCGGCTGCATGTGGCGGTCAGGCTGCAGCTGCAGAAGCGGTGGGACCGCCGGCGCATGGTGGGCGACGAGCTGGCGGGGCGGACGCTGGGCATCCTGGGCCTGGGCACCATCGGGCGGGAGATCGCCGCCCGGGCGCGGGCATTCGACATGCGGGTGGTGGGAACCAAGCGCACGCCGGCGCCGGTGCCGGGGGTGGAGCGGGTCCTCCCCCCCGAGGGGCTGCCGGAGGTCCTGCGGGAGGCGGACGTGGTGGTCGTCACCCTGCCCCTGACCCCGCAGACCCGGGGCCTGCTGGGTGAGGCGGAGTTCCGCATGATGAAGCCCTCGGCCCTCTTCATCAACGTGGGCCGGGGCGCGGTGGTCCGCGAGGACGCCCTGGTGCGGGCCCTGCGGGAGGGGTGGATCGCCGCGGCCGCGCTGGACGTCTTCGAGCACGAGCCCCTGCCGGCCGACAGCCCGTTGTACGATCTGGAGAATGTCATTCTCACCCCCCATGTGTCGGGGACATCGCCCCGGTACATGGACCGGGCAGTGCCCCTGTTCTGCGAGAACCTGCGCCGCTTCTTGACGGGACAGCCGCTGCTGAACCTGGTAGATAAGGAACGGGGCTACTGAAAGGCGAATGACAGGGAGTGGGCCCCTCGCCTCCCTCCGGGACCGACCGAGCCCGGCGGGCGCGGGGGACCGCAGGACGCCAGGGAGGGGTGGCGCGTGAAGCCGTATCCGCCGGACCGCATCCGCAACGTGGCCGTGGTCGGCCATGGGGGCACCGGAAAGACGTCGCTGGTGGAGGCCATGCTCTTCGTGGCCCGGGCCATCGACCGCCTGGGCCGGGTGGACGACGGCACCGCCA
Organism: Armatimonadota bacterium; assembly: GCA_031081675.1. Lineage (NCBI taxonomy): Bacteria > Bacillati > Armatimonadota > Armatimonadota bacterium. The sequence goes on along the minus strand of JAVHLZ010000006.1, from coordinate 80,409 downwards.
CCACGGACTTCGACCCCGAAGAGCAGCGCCGCCGCCACACCATCAACGCCGCCCTGGCGCCGCTGGAGTGGCAGCAGTGCAAGGTCAACCTCATCGACGCTCCCGGCTACCCGGACTTCGTGGGCGAGGTGGTGGCCGCCCTGCGCGTGGCCGACGGCGCCCTGGTGGTGGTGGACGCCGTGGCGGGGGTGCAGGTGCAGACCGAGGTGGCCTGGCTGTACGCCGACCGGGCGGGGGTCAGCCGGCTGGTGGTGGTCAACCGGCTGGACCGGGAGAACGCCAGCTTCGATCGGGCCGTGGACTCCCTGCGCCGGCGCTTTGGCTCCCGGGTGGCGCCGGTGCAGATTCCCATCGGCGCGGAGAGCGCGCTGTCGGGCGTGGTGGACCTGGTGGAGATGAAGGCATACACCTTCGCCACGGGGGCGGTGAGCGCGGGCGAGGTGCCTGCGGAACTGGCCGAAGCCGCCCGGGCGGCCCGGGAGAAGCTGATGGAGGCGGCCGCCGACGCCGACGACGCCCTGATGGAGCGCTACCTGGAGGCCGGCGAGCTCACCCAGGAGGAGCTGGTCCGGGGCCTGCACGCCGGCGTGCGGGCCGGCCGCGTGGTCCCGGTCCTGTGCGCGGCGGGGACGAAGCTGGTGGGCGTGCAGCCCCTGCTGGACGCGGTGGTGGCGCTGCTGCCGTCTCCCGCCGAGCGGGAGGTGGTCGGCACCGACCCCCGCACCCAGCAGCCGGTGCGCCTCGCGCCGGCCGCCGACGCGCCGCTGGCCGCGCTGGTGTTCAAGACGGTCGCCGACCCGTACGTGGGCCGGCTGTCTTACTTCCGGGTGTACTCGGGGGTGCTGCGCTCGGACTCCCAGGTCTTCAACGCGACCCGCGGCAAGCCCGAGCGGGTCGGCCAGGTGTATTACCTGCGCGGCAAGCACCAGGAGTCTGCGGGGGAGGTGGGGCCGGGCGACCTGGGCGCGGTGGCCAAGCTGGCCGAGACGGCCACGGGCGACACCCTGTGCGGGCGCGACCACCCGGTGGTGCTGCCGCCCGTCGAATTCCCCGAGCCGGCCATCGCCATGGCGGTGGAGCCCAAGAGCAAGGGCGACGAGGATAAACTGGGCACGGCGCTGGCGCGGCTGGCCGAGGAGGACCCGACGGTGCGCGTGCACCGGGACAGCGAGATGAAGCAGACGCTGATCATGGGGATGGGGGAGTCTCACCTGGAGATCCTCGCCGACCGCCTGCGCCGCAAGTTCGGGGTGGACGTGACCCTGCGGCTGCCCCGGGTGCCCTACCGGGAGACGATCCGGGGCCGGGCGCGGGCCCAGGGGCGGTATGTGAAGCAGACCGGGGGCCGCGGCCAGTACGGGGTGTGCTTCCTGGAGATCGAGCCCCTGCCCCGGGGCAGCGGGTTCGAGTTCGTGGACAAGATCTTCGGCGGCGCCATCCCCAACCAGTTCATCCCGTCGGTGGAGAAGGGCGTGCGCAAGGCCCTGGAGGAGGGAGTGCTGGCCGGCTATCCCGTGGTGGACGTGCGGGTGACCCTGGTGGACGGCAAGTACCACGAGGTGGACAGTTCGGACATCGCCTTCCAGATCGCCGGCTCTCTGGCGTTCAAGGATGCCGCCACCCAGGCGGGCCTGGTCCTGCTGGAACCGATCATGACCCTGGAGGTCCGCGTGCCCGAGGAACAGATGGGTGACGTGATCGGCGACCTCAACGCCAAGCGCGGGCGCATCCTGGGCATGGAGCCCCAGGGTGACGGGACCACGGTGGTGCGGGCCCAGGTCCCCCAGGCGGAGGTCCTGCGGTACGCCTCGGACCTGCGGTCCATGACCGGCGGCCGGGGGACGTTCACCATGACGTTCTCCCACTACGAGGAGGTGCCGCCCCACGTGGCCGAGCGGGTGATCGCCGAGGCCAGGCAGCAGCGCGCCGAGGCGCGCTGAGGGCGCGGCGCGAGGGGGCGGGGGAGCGGGGCAACGCTGGGGCAGTGACCGGGGACGCGCGAAGCCCTCACGTCGGGCGGGAAGAGGGGGAAGGTCGGGGGCGTTCGGCAGGAGAGGACGGCGGCGGCAGGGAAGGGTAATCCACAGGCGTACAGGGCGGAGGGCCTTATCTCCCGCGAGATAGGCCCTTTTGCATTGTCGCCGCGGAGGCTCATGCGCGGGTATCTGTCGGCCGATATACGGGACGAGATCCGTCGACGGGTGGATCTGGTGGAACTGGCCAGCGCCCACGTGTCGTTGAAGAAGGCGGGGCGCCACTACAAGGGCCTGTGCCCCTTCCACCAGGAGAAGACCCCGTCCTTCCACGTGGACCGTGAGCGGGGCCTGTGGCACTGTTTCGGCTGCTCCCGGGGCGGAGACATCTTCGATTTTGTCATGGAGATCGGCCACCTGTCCTTTGCGGAGGCGGTGGAGACCCTGGCCCGCCGCGCCGGGGTCCGCCTGGAGCGCACGCCCGAGGAGCGGCGGCAGGCCACCGAGCGGGACCGGCTGTTCCGGGCCCTGGAGGCAGCCGCGGGTTTCTTCACCGAACAGCTGCGCCACCCCGAGCGCGGCCGGGCCGCCCGGGAGTACCTGGGCCGCCGGGGAGTGGACGACGCCACCGCCGACCGGTTCCGGCTGGGCTACGCGCCCCCCGAGTGGGACGGCCTCCTGCGGGCGCTGGGGGCTCGCGGCTACGACGCGGCCCTGCTGGCTGCCGGCGGGCTGGTAGTCCCCCGGGAGAGGGGGGACGGGTACTTCGACATGTTCCGCCACCGGCTGATGTTCCCCATCCTGGACCTGCAGGACCGGCCGGTGGCATTCGGGGGGCGGGCCCTGGACGACGCCCAGCCCAAGTATCTGAACTCGCGGGAGACCGCCGTCTTCAGCAAGGGGCGCACCGTCTACGCCCTGAACTGGGCGCGGGAGGACATCCGGCGGAAGGACGAGGTGCTGGTGGTGGAAGGCAACATGGACGTTCTGACCTGCCACCAGTTCGGCTTTCGGCACGCCGTGGCCACCCTGGGCACGGCGCTGACCGCCGACCAGGTCGCCGTGCTGCGCCGCTTCGCGTCCCGCGCGGTGCTGGTGTACGACGCCGACGCCGCGGGGCGGGCGGCCATGGAGCGGGCCCACAGCGTGTTCGAGGAGGCCGACATGCCGGTGCGGGTGGTCGTCCTGCCCTCCGGCGACCCCGACGAGTTCCTGCGCACGGCGGGGCCGGAGAAGTTCGCGGCCCTGCTGGAGACGGCGGTGCCGATCTTTGACTACCAGGTGGCCCAGGCCGCCTCGCGGCACGACCTGCAGACCATCGAAGGGCGGGTGCGGCTGGTGGACGACCTGCTGCCGTCCCTGGCCGCCGTGCGCCACCCCATCCGCCAGGCCGAGTACATCCGCAGCCTGGCCCAGCGCTTCGGGCTGGCCGAAGACGCCATCCGCCAGCGCCTGAAGGTCCGGCGCGCAGGCGGGGCGACCGCGGGCGAGGTCCTGGAGGCCCCGCCGCCCGAGCGGGCGCGCCATCAGGCCGAGCGGCTGCTGGTGCACCTGATGGTGCACGACCCCCAGGTGCGGGAGCAGGTGGGGGCGGCGCTGGGACCCGGCGAGTTCCGGGATCCCGGCCACCGGGCCCTGGCGGAGGTCCTGCTGGCGGCCGGGGCCGCCGGCGCCGAGACCCTGATCGACCGGTTGGGCGATGGGGAGGCCCAGCGGCTGCTGGTGCAGCTGGTGTTCGAGCCGCCCCCGGTGGTGGAGCGGGAGGCGGCGCGGGTCGTGCGGGACGCCATCGACTACATCGTCCGCCGCGAGCCCGCCGCCCGGGCGCGCCAGGAGCTGGCCCGTCGGATCCACCAGGCTCAGGCCGCCGGCGATGTGGAGCAGGTCCGGCGCCTGCAGCTGGAGTATGTTAAACTAGTTAGTCCGTCTCCATCCGGCCCCTCCGGTGGGGAGGACGCGGCGGGGAGGACTCTCCCGGAAAGGGGGTGAGGGACGTGCCGAAAAAGAAGGCCGCCTCCGCGGCGCCGGCCGAGGAGGCCAAGGTGCCGCCGGAACTCAAGGCTCTGGTGGAGCTGGGCCGCAAGAAGGGCTATGTGACCCACGACGACATCCTCGAACAGCTGCCCGACGCCGACCAGAACGTGGAGCTCATCGACCGGGTCTACTCGGTCCTCAGCGAGCAGGGGATCGAGGTGGTGGAGGACGCCCGGGACGCCGAGCAACAGGCCAAAGCGCGCGCCGCCGAGGAGGAAGAGCGGGAGGCCGAGGGCGTCGCCATCGACGACCCGGTCCGCATGTACCTGAAGGAAATCGGCAAGGTCCCTCTGCTCACCCCCGAACAGGAGGTGGACCTGGCCCAGCGGATGGAGAAAGGCGACGAGGAGGCCAAGCGCCGGCTCATCGAGGCGAACCTGCGCCTGGTGGTCAGCATCGCCAAGAAGTACGTGGGGCGGGGGATGCTGTTTCTGGACCTGATCCAGGAAGGCAACCTGGGGCTCATCCGCGCCGTGGAGAAGTTCGACTGGCGCAAGGGTTACAAGTTCAGCACCTACGCCACCTGGTGGATCCGCCAGGCCATTACCCGGGCCCTGGCCGACCAGGCCCGCACCATCCGCATTCCGGTGCACATGGTGGAGACCATCAACAAGCTGATCCGCGTCTCCCGCACCCTGCTGCAGGAGCTGGGGCGGGAGCCCACCGCCGAGGAGATCGCCGAGGCGATGAAGCTGCCGGTGGAGCGGGTACGGGAGATCCTCAAGATCGCCCAGGAGCCCATTTCCCTGGAGACCCCCATCGGCGAAGAGGAGGACAGCCACCTGGGCGACTTCATCGAGGACCAGGACGCCCTGGCCCCGGCCGAGGCGGCGTCGTTCACCATGCTCAAGGAACAGCTGGAGGACGTCCTGGGCACCCTGACCCCCCGGGAGCGCAAGGTCCTCAAGTTGCGCTTCGGGCTGGACGACGGCCGTCCGCGCACCCTGGAAGAGGTGGGCCGGGAGTTCGGGGTCACCCGCGAGCGCATCCGGCAGATCGAGGCCAAGGCCCTGCGCAAGCTGCGCCACCCCAGCCGCAGCAAGCGGTTGAAGGATTTCATCGAGTGACGGCCGCGGCCCTGCCGGCCGGTGCCGGTCCGTGCCACTCATACCGTTCTCTCTCCCCAACAGGGGGAGACGGCGAGGGTGAGGCGCTTACATTATCCCCTCTCCCCCCGAGAGGGGGAGAGGGCGAGGCGCTCATATTACCCCCTCTCCCCCGACAGGGGGAGAGGGCGAGGGTGAGGGGGTCGGCGTGGACTACGAGATCAGGGACCCAGCCCTGGCGTCGCAGGGCCGCCTGCGCATCGAGTGGGCGGAGTCCCAGATGCCGGTGGTGCTGCGCATCCGCGAGCGGTTTGCCCGCGAGCGGCCCCTGCAGGGGGTGCGCGTCGGCGCCTGCCTGCACGTCACCACCGAGACCGCCGCCCTGGTGCGCACCCTGGCGGCGGGAGGCGCGCAGGTGCGCCTGTGCGCCAGCAACCCTCTGTCGACCCAGGACGACGCGGCGGCGGCGCTGGCCGAGGAAGGCATCGCCGTCTTCGCCATCAAGGGGGAGGACCGGGACACCTACTACCGCCACATCCACCGGGTGCTGGACGGCCGCCCGCAGATCACCCTGGACGACGGGGCCGACCTGGTCTCCACGGTGCACGGCGAGCGCCGCGACCTGCTGGACGGGATCATCGGCGGCACCGAGGAGACGACCACCGGCGTGCTGCGGCTGCGGGCCATGGCCAGAGACGGTGCCCTGCGCTGCCCCATCGTGGCGGTCAACGACGCCAGGACCAAGCACCTGTTCGACAACCGCTACGGCACCGGGCAGTCCACCATCGACGGTCTGCTGCGGGCGACCAACGTGCTGCTGGCCGGCCGGACGGTGGTGGTGGCCGGCTACGGGTCGTGCGGGCGCGGGGTGGCCCTGCGTGCGCGGGGGATGGGGGCGCGGGTGGTCGTCACCGAGGTGTCCCCCCTGCACGCCCTGGAGGCCGCCATGGACGGCTACCAGGTGATGCCCATGGCCCAGGCGGCCCGGGAAGGCGACGTCTTCGTCACCGTCACCGGGAACCGGTCGGTGATCCGCCGGGAGCACTTCGAGGTGATGCGTGACGGCGCCATCCTGGCCAACAGCGGCCACTTCGACGTGGAGATTGACGTCCCGGCGCTGGCGGCCCTGGCCGAGCAGACGCGGGAGGTGCGGCCGTACGTGCGGGAGTACCGGCTGGCCGACGGGCGGCGGCTGTACCTGCTGGCCGAGGGCCGGCTGGTGAACCTGGCGGCCGCCGAGGGGCACCCGGCCGCGGTGATGGACATGAGTTTTGCCAACCAGGCGCTGGCGGTGGAGTACCTGGTCAGGGAAGGCCGGAGCCTCGTCCCCGGGGTGTACCCTGTGCCGGAGGACATTGACCAGACCGTGGCCCGCCTGAAGCTGGACGCCCTGGGCATCCGCATCGACGAGCTCACCCCCGAGCAGCGCCGCTACCTGGAGTCCTGGCGGGAGGGAACCTGAAAGAGGTGCCCCCTCGCCCCTCCCTCTCCCCCAGGGGAGAGGGTGCGGGCGAGGGGTCCGTGGTTGGCCCACCCGGGCCAGTGTCCTCGCCGTCGGCGCGTGCTACCGTCGGGCCGTGGCGCTGCTGCGCGGCCTGCTGGACCTGCTGTTCCCGGCCGTGTGCTCGGTGTGCCGGGAGGCCGGCGAGTATCCCCTGTGCTCCCGCTGCCGCGCGGCGTTCCGCCTCATCCGCCCCCCGGTGTGCCAGCGCTGCGGCCGGCCCCTGCGGGGGCCGCCCGACCTGGTCTTCACCTGCATCCCCTGCCGTCACCGGCGGACCTATTTCCGCTGCGCCCGGGCGAGGGGGATCTACGACGGTCCCCTGCGGGACGCCGTCTGCGCCCTGAAGTTCGGCCGCTGCCGGGCGATGGCCCGTCCCCTGGGGGAGATGGTGGCGGAGGTGGTGGGCTCCGACCCCCGCATGGAAGCCGACGTGGTGGTCCCGGTGCCCCTGCACCGCAGGCGGCTGCGGGAGAGGGGGTTCAACCAGGCGGAGCTGCTGGCCGTGGAGGCCGGACGCCTGCTGGGGCTTCCCGTGCGCTCCTCGGCGTTGACGCGCGTCCGCGAGTCTCCCCCGCAGGTGGGTCTGGGACGGGACGAGCGCCGGGCGAACGTGCGCGGGGCGTTTGCGGCTGGCGACGGTGTGGCCGGAGTGCGGGTCCTGCTGGTCGACGACGTCCTGTCCACCGGGTCCACCGCCGTCGCGTGCGCCCGGGCGCTGCGGGCCGCCGGAGCGGTGGATGTGGTGGTCGGGGTCGTGGCGATGGCGGTGCTGGACTTCTGAAAGCGGGCTCTGGTCTGTGTCCTACCTGGTGGCAACAGGGTCAGGCCCGGGGCACAAAAAGCCGGAGGCCGGCGCGGTCCCGGCCTCCGGCCATCGCATAGGAGTTGGCACCTACGGCCGTCCCTGGCGGTCGATGCGGACCCAGTAGGGAATCCTCTGAATCACCGAACCCGCGCTGACCACGATGTCACCCTCGTAGTCCCCCGTGGGGACCGAGGTGGCTGCGGTGAGGGTGACGGTGAAGGTCTTCGTCGTCCCCGGATCCAGGGTTAGCGACTTCGTGCTGAGCGTGACGGAGACGCCCGCAGTGGTCACCGCCGGGTCAATGCTGAAGTTGTAGGTCTGACCCGTCTTCGTGACGTTGGCCACCGTGACCGTCCGTGACACGGAGATCGGCGCCGAGCCCCGATGCAAGCCGAAGCTGACCGACGCCGGGGCGAATGCACCCGCTGCGTTCATGGCGGCCGCCAGGTCCACCCGCCCGCCGCCGCGGGTGAGGACCCCCGTAGCACGTGTACCGAGCACGTGGTCGAAGACCGGCCGCTTGGCGGTGGTGACGATGGCCGCCTTGACGATGTCGGGGTACGGCAGCGGCGGGCTCGCGCCGAACAGCCCGCGGAAGAACTGCAGCAGCACGGCGGCCGATCCGGCCAGGTGGGGGGTGGCCATGCTGGTCCCCTGGAAGAACGCGAACTCCTGGTTGAAGACCGACGACAGCACGTTCACGCCGGGAGCGGTGGCGTCGGGCTTGATCAGGAAGGTGAACGGCGCCGGCCCGCGGCTGCTGAAGCCGGCGATGATGTCCGCGTTGGGGGTGATGAACTCCTGCATGGCCGTGCCGTCGATGGACACCGTTCCCGTACCGCTGTCCTGCGTCTTCATAAATGCTCCATCGCTCTTCGACACCATGGCGGCCGGGATCTCGGGGAAGGGGCTGGTGCCGTCGTGTCCCATGGCCACCGGGTCGCCGGCCACGTTGTTCACCACCAGCACGCCGATGGCGCCGGCGGCCTGGGCGTTACGGATCTTCGTGGTGAAGGTGCACACACCTCGGTCGATGAGGGCGATCTTGCCCGTGAGGTCCGTGGAGATCGCCGTGCAGCCGTTGGCGGGTGAGGTCACCGTGTAGGGGGCCGTGACCTTGCCGAAGTTCTTGAAGTCGCCCAGGGCTGCGCCGAAAGTCTTTCCGGCCACCGTCACCGGAATTCCCACGAAGTGGGGGTTGGTGCTGGCCCCTGCCGTCAGCGCCTTTTCGGCGCTGCCGGGGGACGTGATGGTGGCGTCCCCGGGACCCGAGTTGCCCGCGGCCACCGCCGCGATCACCCCCGCGTCCACGGTGGCGTTGGTGGCTTCCGCCAGCAGGTCGTGCGGCCCCTGCACCCCTCCGCCCAGGCTCATGTTCACCACGTCCATGCCGTCCTCCACCGCCGCTTCCAGGGCCGAAGCGATGTCGTGGCTGAACGCGGATCCCCCGAAGGCGACATATCCGGCGCCAAAGCCCGGGAAGACGTTGTAGTCGCCCAACAGGGCGCGGGGCGCGATGCCGCTGAGGTTGCGGATCAGGACCTCTGTGCCGGCCACGGTGCCGTCCGTCCCGTGGTTACCGGCGGCCGTGCCGGCCACGTGGGTCCCGTGGTCGAAGACGATCAGGTCCTTAGGCCGGACGTGAGCGCCGGGCGCCACGCCGGAGAAGAAGACGCGGCAGATGAACACCTTGTTGCTAGTGTTCTTGTCGCCCGGTTTGGTCAGCTTAACCTGGGGCAGCGCATCGGCGCACGCGTCGATCTGGTTTACCTTGGGGTAGCCCCTGTCGCTCAGGAAGGGGTTGGTGATGTCAATGCCCGTGTCGATGATGCCGATCTTGACCCCTTCTCCGGCCTTGCCTGCTCCGCCCAGCCGCCGCCACAGGTCGGGGGCATTGATGAGGCCCGGGCTGATGTTCATGGCCGGCCGGACTAAGGTGGCGGGGAAGACGGCGACTGCTCCCGGACCCGCGGCCAGGGTCTGCGGGTTTTCCCCGTTCAGCTTGACCGCCAGGCCGTTAAAGACGCTGGCGAACTCCCGCGCCACTGCCGCCCGGGGAGCCCTGTCCTGGAGGTACGCCTTGTAATTCTGACGCTTTCCGGCCAGGTAGTCCTTGTACTTTTTGACGGCGTCCGAGTTGGGGTCCAGTTTGCGCCCGGGGAGAGGCTTGGTCCTGGCGTAGCCCGGGATCCCACCTTCGTACGAGGCTACCGGCGGGTCGGCCAGTTTGACGATGACGTAGTCCGCCTGGGGCTGCGCCGCCGCAGGCGCGTCGGTGGCGCGACCGCCGGCTCCGGCCGGCAGGACGGAGGCCGCGGCCAGCGAGGCGGCGACGAGGAGAATCGCGATTCTGCGGAGGTTGCTGCTCACAGAGATTCACCCCCTACGACTGGATGTTGAACGGGCCAGATCCGCGCGGCGGTGGAGGGGTCCGACAGATCAGGGAAGACGCATGCAATGGATTCGCCGGTCCCGGCTGACCTCCTCTGGGTTCCTGCCGGGGCCGGAACCGGGGCGGCGACGATCGTGCGGAAGTTTGATGGAAGTTCGCGGATGTCTACCGGCGGAAGGGCGCGGGAGGCAGCTGGGTCGGGACCAGCAGACCCGATGGGGCACTTAACGCACGGGGGATGGCGTTGACCACCAGCGCCGAGGTGGCGGCGTCGCCGTGGAGGCCTCCGGGGATTTCCACGGAGGTGGAGGGCTCGCCGTGGATGCGGATGGCGTCGCGAGGACGCGGCGCGCTCCGCGCCATGAGGAGGTCCAGCGTGATGAGCTCCCGGCCGGCGACGGTGGCCCGCAGGACCTGGTGGAGGCCCTGCACGATGCCCTCGGGGTCCAGGACGGGTTCGACTGATTCGTCCAGCGCGTCCAGGGCCCAGCCGAGGGCGTCGGCGATCAGTGACGCCGACTCGGCCAGGCCGACGTGACCCAGGCGGCCTTCGGCCACACCCCGGCGGAATTCGCCCGGAGTCAGTCCCACGCCGGCCTTGCGCCGCAGGGGCTCCCGCCGCACGTCCAGGTCCACCACGCGTTCGACGGTGACCGACCGCACCTCCCGGCAGGGCAGGGCCAGGACGACCGGGAGCACGTCCATGACAAACCCCGGATTGACGCCCGTGCCGACGACCACCGCGCCGCGGCTGCGGGCCAGGGCGTCCAGCTCGGCCGACTCCCTCGGGTACCGGCGCCAGGGAAATGCCAGCTCCTCGCAGGTGGAGATCACCGAGAGCCCCGCGTCCACCAGGGGCAGGATCTGCGGGAGGACCTCAGGCAGGCGGGAGCGGGTGGAGTGCAGGACCACGTCGGCGCCGGCGGCCAGCAGGTCCGCGGCATCCCCGGCGACCCGGATGTCCGCCGGAGCCCCGGGCACCAGTGCCGATGCCGGCCGGCCGACCTTGGCGGGGTCGATGTCCACGGCGCCGATCAGGACGTGGCCGCGGGCGACGGCCAATTCGGCGATGCCGGCTCCGATGGGTCCCAGGCCGTACTGAATGAACCGGACGCGTCGCACGCCCATGATTGTAGCAGCCGAGAGGAGGAAGTGAGGGGGTTCGCGCCGCGAACGGCCGTTTTTACCCGGGGGAGCGCGTCTCACCCGGAGTTGGGGGTCTGACCCCAAAATTCGCGAATTTTGGGGTCTGACCCCAAAATTCCTGACTGTTCCCGAATGTGAGGGTCGGACCCCGAAATTCGCGGATACAGGGATCTGGCACCAAAGTCCGAGGCAGAGGGAGGGGAGGCCCCCCGGGCCTCCCCTCCAGTGGCCTGGCCGGACCGCCTTCGGCGACCGCGAGGTGCGTGGACCGGGCTACTTCCCGGTCACCGCGCGGTAGACGTTGATCCGGCCAAAGCCGTACCACATATCCTTGCCGGGCTTGCCCAGGTCGTCGGCGGTCTGCTTGAGGATCGCGACGATCTGGTCCCCGGTCAGGGCGCCTCCGTACACCGAGTCCACCAG
>JAVHLZ010000006.1:30270-68986 GCA_031081675.1 Armatimonadota bacterium | reverse complement strand
GCCGACACCGCCACCACGTGGGGCAGTTCGGCCGGGATCTTCATCGCGTTGGCCGTCCGGTCCCAGTTGATCCCGCTGTTGCCCGCGGACGCCACCAGCAGCGCCCCCCGGGCGTGGGCGTAGTTCATCGCACGGTTGAGGGCGGCCATCAGCTGGGCGTCGTCACGCCCCTGCTTCACCAGGACGTCGCCGAAGCTCATGTTGATCACATCCGCTCCCACGTCGGCGGCGTACGTGATGGCGGCGATGATATCTCCGTACTGGGCGAACCCGGTTCGGCCAGAGACCTTCACCGCGATGAGCGTCACCCGGGGCGCCACGCCGGCCACGTTGTACCCGCTGCCGGCGATGATCCCCGCCACGTGGGTGCCGTGGCCGTAGACGTCCAGGTACGGCGGGGCACCCGGAGGAAGCGGTTCCGTGAAGAACGCTCTGCTGAGTGCTTGGTCCACCCGGGGACGCAGGTCCTGGTGGATAAAGTCAATCCCCGAGTCGATGACCGCGACCTTGACCCGGGGGTCACCCAGGACTCCCGCCGCCCACGCCCGGTCTGCCCCGATCGCGCGCATGTTCCACTGGGCCGGGAAGAACCGCGCCTCGGCGGGGCTAACCCCCTCCGGCGAGAGTGCCTCCCCCGCCGGACCTCCGCCTGTTCCTTCCAGGACCGGCATCTCCTCGGCAGGCACCCCCACTGCCACCAGCCGGTCCGGGGCGACTCCCTGCACGCCCGCGATCCCGGCCACCGCGTCGGCAAAGGCCGGATCGCCGGACTCCACCACCGCCACACCGATCTCGTCCATCCGGTGGACGATGCGCCCGCCCACCGAAGCCATCAGGCCCTCAAACTCCGGCGGCAGGACCTGGCCCGACCAGACCACCACGTAGCGCTGACCTCCCGCCGACGCGGCGGTCGGAGGCGCCGGAGCGACCAGCGCCGCCACCGACAGCGCCACCATCAGGATTCCTGCCACATGCATGGAGGCTCGCATCACTGACTCTCCGTCAGGAAAGTGCTGGCAGGCCTGTCGGCCCCCAGCCGGTGCAGGCTAGCTGCAACTTCCGAGGAACTCCGAATCCCAGAAGATGGAACGGACCCCCACGCGCCGCATCCGGCGCGCGACCCGGGTGTCCGTCCTCGGCCACCTCTGCCTGCTCGATGGGCCCTGTCCGACGGCCTGCTCCAGGCCCTCGGCTCCCGTGCGGAGCAAGAGGCGTGCCCGGGGCGCAGGGAGATGCCCACCGGACCGGCGAACACATATCCGGGTCGGCATCCCGAGGAGCCCACGGTGCCCGTCGCGGTCGTCGCCATCGGCGGCAACTCCCTGATCAAAGACGAAGCCCATCCCACCGTCGCCGGCGAGATCGCCGCCTTGCAGGAGACCAGCGTCCACATCGCCGAGATGGTGGCCCGGGGCTGGGACGTGGTCCTGACCCACGGCAACGGTCCCCAGGTCGGCTTCAACCTCCTGCGCAGCGAGCTGGCGGCCGGGGTGGTTCCGCCGCTGCCCCTGGACGTGCTGGGGGCGCAGACCCAGGGCAGCATCGGCTACCTGCTCCAGCAGGCCCTGGGCACCGAGCTGCGCCGGCGGGGGATCCGCAAGCCGGTCGCCACCGTGGTCACCCAGGTGGTGGTGGACCCGCAGGACCCCGCCTTCTCCCATCCCACCAAACCTATCGGCCGCTTTTACCCCACACTTGAGGCCGAACATCTGGCCGCCGAGCGGGGGTGGCGGATGGTGGAAGACGCCGGGCGGGGGTGGCGGCGGGTGGTCCCTTCGCCCCAGCCGGTGGAGATCGTGGAGGAGGAGGTCATCCGGGACTTGGTCGCCCGGGGGGCGGTGGTGATCGCCTGCGGCGGGGGCGGCATCCCGGTGGTGCGCCAGCCCGACGGCCGGCTGGCGGGGGTGGAGGCGGTGATCGACAAAGACCTGGCCAGCGCGCTGCTGGCGCAGGTCCTGGGGGTCGAGCTGCTGCTGATCTCCACGGCGGTGGACGCGGTCTACCTGGACTGGGGGCGGCCGAGCCGGCGGCCGGTGGCCGTGCTGACGGTGGAAGAGGCCCGGCGCCACCTGGCGGAGGGGCAGTTCCCCCCCGGCAGCATGGGGCCCAAGATCGAGGCAGCGGTGCGGTTTCTGGAACGAGGGGGCCGGCAGGTGATCATCACCTCGCCCGAGCAGATCCCCCGAGCCCTGGCCGGACAGGCGGGAACGCGCATCGTGCCGCGGCCAGAACAATAACCGTTGAAGGTTGGAGGTTGAAGGTTGAGGGGGGCATGGCCGACGTGCGGGGGTGGTCAAGAGGCTGAGGATTGAAGGTAACGGGTGAAGGTGAAAGACTGAAGGCGGAACGGCAGGACGGAAGGGGGGACGGATCGTGGAAGAGCTGCCGCTGGCGTCGCGGATGCGGGGACTGGGTACGGAGACCGCCTTCGAGGTCCTGGCCCGGGCGCGGGAGCTCGAACGGCAGGGACGCTCCATCGTCCACCTGGAGATCGGGGAGCCCGACTTCGACACCCCCGAGCACATCAAGGAAGCGGCCGTCAAGGCGCTGCGGGACGGTTACACCCACTACACGCCGTCGGCGGGACTGTACGAGGCCCGGGAGGCCATCGCCCAGCACGTGGAGGCGACCCGCAAGATTCCGGTCCACCCCGACGAGGTGGTGATCACGCCGGGCAGCAAGCCGGTCATGTTCTTCGCCATCCTGGCCCTGGTCGAATCCGGCGATGAGGTCATCTACCCGGATCCCGGCTATCCCATCTACGAGTCGGTGGCCCGCTTTGCCGGGGGCGTGCCCCGGCCGCTGGTCCTGCGGGAGTCCCGCGGCTTCCGGGTGGATCCCGACGAGCTGCGGGCGCTGATCACCCCCCGGACCAGGCTGGTGATCCTCAACTCCCCCCACAACCCGTGCGGCTCGGTGCTCACCCGGGACGACGTGCTGGCGATTGCCGAGGCCGTCCAGCGGTCCCGGGCCTTCGTGCTGTCGGACGAGATCTACTGGCAGATCATGTACGAGGGCACCCACCACAGCATCGCCAGCATCCCGGGGATGAAAGAGCGCACCATCCTGCTGGACGGGTTTTCCAAGGCCTACGCCATGACCGGGTGGCGCCTGGGCTTTGGCGTGATGCGCCGGGACTTGGCGGCCCGGATGACCCAGCTGATGGTCAACTCCCACTCCTGCGCGGCCGCCTTCACCCAGATCGCCGGCATCGCGGCCCTGCGCGGTCCCCGGGAACCGGTGGAGCGCATGGTGGCCGAGTTCCGCCGGCGGCGGGACGTGATCGTGGAGGGCCTGCGGGCCCTGGACGGGGTGACGTGCACCATGCCCGCGGGGGCGTTCTACGCCTTCCCCAACGTCAGCCGCATCGATCCCGACAGCCGTCGGCTGGCCGACTTCCTGCTGACCGAAGCGGGAGTGGCCTGCCTGGCCGGAACGGCGTTTGGAGAGCACGGGCAGGGCTACCTGCGGCTGTCCTACGCCACCAGCGTGGAGAACATCCGGGAAGGACTGGCCCGCATGGCCCAGGCGCTGCAGCGCTACCCCGCGGCCGTCCGGGACCCCGGGGGGCCGACAGTCCGCTAGGCGCCTGTCCGCGCGGAGGCGGGGGCGGGAAAGGCCCGGACAGGCAAGCGATTCTGCGGCCCTGCGGCGTGCGCAGGACCTTCGTCGGGTGAGGAGGAGTCAGTCCAAAGGGCCGGGCTGGAGCGAGCGGATGACGGTATCGCACTCCTTCTGGCCGTCCCGCCACCGTTCCAGCGGCTTGGCGCAGGCGACGATCACCAGCCGCGCCGTCCCGGCCGCCACGGCCCCCACGGCCGCCCACTGCCGCTCGCCGGCACTGCCGGTGACCTCGAACTTGTACCACAGTCCCGCTGCGGGGCTGCGGGAGTCGGGCTGGAATCCCGAGACGCCGTGGATGGGGAGCAGGCCGAAGACCTCCCGCCGGACGATCGCGTCGGTGGGAGGGCCGCCGGTGGGGCGTGCGGCGATGACGATGAATTCCGCCGGCTCGGCATCCCCGGGTGTGTCCGCGGGGACCAGCCACGTGGCATCCCCGCGGATGCGCGCCTGCCAGCCCGCCGGGTACTGCACCGAGATCCCGGCGGCATCCCGGTACTCCACCAGGGTGGCAGAGGGCATCGTTCGGGCGCACGCTGCGCTCAGCAGGGCCAGCACGACAACCGACCACACCCGCACACGGCCGATGTTCGCGACACGCCGGGACGGTCCCTTGCGCGTCGCGGACGCGGCGTGTCCTGCTAAGGCCTCGGGGAGGGACCACGCATGCGCGCGGTGGTCCTGACCGCTCCCGGGCCCATTGACTCGGCCCGCCTGGAGATGCGGGAGGTGCCGGTGCCCGAGCCCGGCCCCGGACAGGTCCGCGTCCGCGTCCGGCGGTGCGGGGTCTGCCACACCGACCTGCACATCGCCGAGGGCGACCTGCCGCCTGTCCGTCTGCCCGTGGTGCTGGGCCACCAGGTGGTGGGCGTGGTGGACCGCCTCGGGCCGGGCGTCACCGCCCCGGCCCCCGGGACCCGGGTCGGCGTGGCGTGGGTGGGGGGAACGTGCGGGGTGTGCGCGCACTGCCGGCGGGGCGAGGAAAACCTGTGCGCGGACCTGGTGTTCACCGGGTACCACCAGGACGGGGGCTATGCCGACTACCTGATCGCCCGGGCCGACTTTGTCTATCCCCTGCCAGACGGCTTCGACGACGACCGGGCCGCGCCGCTGCTGTGCGCGGGGATCATCGGCTACCGCTCGCTGCGGGTGTCGGGGGTGCAGCCGGGCGAGCGGCTGGGCCTGTTCGGGTTCGGCGCCTCGGCGCACCTGGCCATCCAGGTGGCCCGCCACTGGGGGTGCGAGGTGTATGTCTTCACCCGCAGCCCCGCCCGCCGGCGCCTGGCCGAGGACCTGGGAGCCGCGTGGGTGGGCGGGCCCGACGACGTCCCGCCGGCCGAGCTGGACGCGGCGGTGGTGTTTGCGCCGTCCGGGCGGGTGGTGGTGGAGGCCCTCCGGCGCCTGCGCCGGGGGGGCACCGTGGCCATCAACGCCGTCTACCTGGACCCGCTGCCACCCCTGGACTACCGCCTGCTGTACTGGGAACGCGCCGTCCGCAGTGTCAGCAACAGCACCCGTCGGGACGGGCGGGAGTTTCTGGAGCTGGCGGCGCGGATTCCGGTGCGGGTGGACGTCCAGACTTTTTCCCTGCCGGAAGCCTCCCGCGCGCTGGTCGCCCTCAAGCGGGGAGAGATCACCGGCGCGGCAGTGCTGGTGGTGGAGGGATGAGGGAAGAGGGGGAAAAGAAAAGTAGGGTTTTCCCTCTTCCCTCTCAGCGTGGGCTTCCCGGCGCGGTGGGGCAGTTGACGCAGTGGTTGGTCAGGCGCAGGCTCAGGCGGCCGCTTACCCGGCCGACGCCGGTCAGGATGGTGACGGTGTCGGCGGTGACCGAGGCCCACACCGGTTGCCCGCCGATCGTCACGTAGCCCACGGTCGTGGTGACATCTCCCCAATCGTAAGAGACCACGAGATCATGGAGCAGGCCGGAGTCGTCCACCGTGGCCCGGATGGCGTAGGGCGGGCCGGGCCGGACCAGAAAGTCCCGCATCGACGGCGAGGTGTACAGCCACTGGGCGATCTTGCGCCGGGTGGCGACGTCGCGGGCGTCCCGAGGCTGGCCGTAGCGGGCGATGGCGTCGTCCACGATGCTGCGGTGCACGCCGGCCAGCACATACTGCCGCCCCGGCAGTTCGGCCAGCAGGAAGATGTCGTGGGCGTGAAACGTCTCGGGGTTGTCGGCCTCCCGTTCGATCTTCTCCTCGATGGTCCGCCGCAGGGTGGACGCGAACGGCCGCAGCAGCAGCGGCAGGTCCAGCCGGTGGATGGTCACCCGTCGCCGCCGGACCCCGTCGGTCCCCCGCCACTCCAGGACCGTCCCGGCCGCCTGCACGTCCAGCCGGCTGCCCCGGACCGTCACCACCAGGGATCCCGTGAAGTCCGCGGTGAGGACGTACGGCTGTTTGCCCTCGCCGTCGAACAGGCGCGCCAGCAGCTGGTCAACCGACGGCGACTGGGCATGGACCGTTCCTCCCACGAGGAGGATCCCCACGCCCAGGACCAGGCCCAGGAACCGCGCGCGTCCGCCCCACATCCGGCGCACGATGTTCATTATACGGGCGGGACGGGAGAGGATGTGGCGCCGTACCGTTCCCAGGACACCAGGGTCTCCAGAGGGCGCCGGCCCCGGCCGGCCAGGATCCGCAGCGCCGCCCGCTCGATGGGACCCCGGCCCCGGGGGTGAGGGTACCCCAGCGAGATGGCCGCCGCCAGGACCCGCTCCGGGGGCACGCCCAGGAACGCTTTGGCCTCCTCCGCCCGGTGGAGGGTCGCCGGGCAGGAGGCGACGCCGTGGGCCCACGCCGCCAGCATGATGTTCTGGGCGCAGCGGCCGGCGTCAAACAGGGCGGCCGCGTCATCGACCACCAGCACGACGGCCGCCGCGGCGGTGGCGATGTGCTGGGCAAACCGCCCGAAGGTGGCCAGCTCCCGGAGGCGGGCCCGGTCCCGCACCACCACAAAGTGCCAGGGCTGTCGGTTGCGGCTGCTGCCGCTCATGCGCCCCGCATTGAGGATCCGGCGCAGCACCTCGGGCGGGAGGGGGCGGTCAATGAAGGTGCGCAGGTCACGTTTGGTGATGATGCACCGGTACGCGTCCACACCTGTCCCCTTCGCGGCCGCTCCGGCCGCGCCCTTGCTACAATGGGCGTGGCATGCCTGCCCCGCGCGAGGACGTCATCCTGCGGGTGGACCGGCTGAGCTACGGGGGGCGGGGCGTCGCCCGCCTGGACGGCCTGGTGGTCTTTGTCGACGGCGCCGCCCCCGGCGAGGTGGTCCGGGCTCGCCTGCGCCGGATGCGGAAGACCTACGCCGAGGCGACGACGGTGGGGGTGGAGGAACCCTCCCCGGCGCGGGTCCCGCCCCGCTGCCCCCACTTCGGCGAGTGCGGCGGGTGCCTGTGGCAGCACGTGGACTACCCGGCCCAGCTCGCGGCCAAGGAAGCCATCGTGGTGGACAGCCTGCGGCACCTGGGCGGGCTGACCGACCTCCCGGTGCGCCCCATCCTCCCGACCGAGCCGCCCTGGCACTACCGCAACAAGATGGAGTTCTCCCTGGCGCCGCCCGGCCGGGTGGGGCTGCACCGGCGCGAGCGGTGGGACGAGGTGGTGGACCTGGAGGTGTGCTACCTGCCCTCGCCGCGGGTGGTGGCCGTGCTGCAGGCGACGCGGGAGTTCCTGCGGGCCTGGGCGATTCCCTGCTACGACCCGCGGACCCACCAGGGGTTCGCCCGCCACCTGGTGGTTCGGGAGGGACGGGCCACCGGCGAGATGCTGGTGGGGCTGGTCACCACTCCCGGCCCGTTCCCGCAGGCGCGGGAATGGGTGGAGGCGGTCCGCCGGGCCGTTCCCGACGTGACCGGAGTGGTCCGCGTCCTCAACCCGTCCCGCAGCGATGCGGTGGAGGTGGCCGGGGTCGAGGTGCTGGCGGGGCGCCCGTTCATCCACGAGCGCCTGCGCGGGCTGACCTTCCGGCTGGACGTGCAGACCTTCTTCCAGACCAACACCGCCGCCGCCGAGCGGATGCTCGACGTGGTGGTGGAGTTCGCCGCGCTGTCCGGGCGGGAGCGCGTGGCCGACCTGTACTGCGGGGTGGGGACGTTCGCCCTGGCGCTGGCGTCCCGGGCGGCGGAGGTGGTGGGGGTGGAGGCGGCGCCCGCCGCGGTGGACGCGGCCCGGCACAACGCCGCCAGCAACGGCATTGCCAACGCCCGGTTCGTCTGCGCCGACGCCGCGCGCCTGCCGGAGATCGTGAGCGGCGCGCCGCCGGACGTGGTGGTGCTGGACCCGCCGCGGGCCGGGGCGGGTGCCCGGGTGATGCGGCGGATCGCCGCCCTGGGTCCCCCGCGGGTGGTGTACGTGTCCTGCAACCCGACCACCCTGGCGCCGGACCTGAGGGTCCTGGTCGCCGCCGGGTACCGGGCGAGCGTGGTGCAGCCCCTGGACCTGTTCCCTCACACCTACCACGTGGAATGCATCGTGCGCCTGGACCGGAGTCCCTGATGCACCCGGCGGGAGCCCGTGAGCGCGCACGCCATCCGGGCACACGCATGGGCCCGGGCTATCGGCTCGTGGCCTGGTTCTTCCGCACCCTGCTGCGGGTGGGCTGGCAGCTGCGGGTGGAGGGGCTGGACCGCCTGCCCCCCCGCGGCCCGTTCATCATCACCGCCAACCACGCCAGCGAGATCGATCCGATCGTCCTGTCGGCGGCGATGCCGTTCCGGGTCACGTACCTGGCCGGACGGGAGCTGGACCGCTACCCGGTGCTGTTTGCGCTGATCCGGCTGTTCAATCCCATTTTCGTTCGCCGGGGAGCCCCCGATGTGGCGGCGGTCAAGGCCTGTCTGGACCGCCTGGCCCGCGGCGAGGTGCTGGTCGTCTTTCCGGAGGGCGGGGTGGTCCAGCCGGGGATGGGATCGCTGCAGCCCGGGGCCGCCTTCCTGGCCATCCGGGCCCAGGTGCCCGTGGTGCCGGTGGGGTTGCTGGGGTTGGCCCGCATGCTCCCCCTGCGGGCGCGTGTCCCGCGCCCGGCCCGCGTGACCGTCCGGGTCGGCGATCCGATCCTCCCGCCCCCCGACCTCCGCCTGATCGACGACTTCACCGCGTCCATCCGCCGGACTCTGGCCGCCCTGCTGGGCCGATGACGCGCACGAGCTGGTTGGCCTGTGCGGGTGCGATTGTCGCCGCCGTGTCCTGCGCCGCCGGGCGGGCGTCGGGAGGGGTGGTCCTGCCGCCGCGCGAGCTGCTGCCCGCCGTGGTGGCGCGGGCGGGCGGGCGGTGCGCCGACGCCTCCGACCTCCTCCGCCGGCTGCGGTGGCATCCGGGCCCCGCGGGATACCGGGCCCGGTACCTGCTGGGCCACTGCGCTCTGGCTGCCGGCGACGCGGCCGCGGCCGGCGCGGAGTTCGACGCCGTGGCCGCGGGCCATCCACCCCTGGCCGATTATGCCCGGTGGTACTCGGCCTCGGCGGCTCTGCTGTCGGGGGACCTTGCGGGGGCGGCCGATCGCCTGGTGTCCCTGGCGGTCTCCAGCGGCAACGGTCTTCTGGCCCGCCGCGCCCGGCTGCAGGCGGCCGAGGTCCTGCTGCAGCTGGACAGGCCGGACGCGGCCCTGCGGATGCTGTCCCCGTTCCGGCCGGAAGATTCCGGTCCGGAGATGGTCAGAGTGTGGTGGCTGCGGGGTCGGGCAGCGGAGGCGATGGGCCGGCGCGCCGACGCCGTGCGGGCCTATGCCATGGCGGGGTGGAGCGATCCCGAAGGCGGCCCCGAGGCCGATGCCGCCCGGGCCTGGCTGCACTTGAGGGGGCTGGGGGACGAGGCGCTGCCGGTGGAGGCCCGCCTGACGCGCGCCCGGCGGCTGATCGCCCTGGGGGAATTCGAGGCCGCCCGGCGGGAACTGGTTGCGGCCCTGCACCGGGGAGTGACCGGAATCCAGGCCGCGGACGCGTGGTTCCGGCTGGGCCTGCTGCGTCTGCCCGGCGAGGACGCCGTCTACGCCTTCGGCCAGTCCGCCCGGATCGCGGATCCGGGAGTGCGGGCCCGCGGACTGTACTGGATGGGGCGGGCTCTCGCCGCCCGGGGCAGGCGTGGGGAAGCCCGGGCCGTCTGGGTGCGCGTGCTCCGGGAGTTGGGGGCGACCCCGTGGGCTCCTCGGGCGATGGCGTCGTTGGCGTCCTCCGCCGAGGCCGCCGGCGACCTCGCCCAGGCTCGCCGCTGGTGGACGGAGCTGGCGCGCCGTTACCCGACCTCGTCAGTGGCCGACGATGCCCGCTGGCGACTGGGCTGGCTGGCGTTCCGGCAGCACCGGTACGGCGAGGCCGAGCGGTTGTTCAGGGCGTATGCGGACCACCTTGACGGCGCCCCTCGCGCCGCCGCCGGCCTGTTCTGGGCGGCCAAGGCGCGGCAGGCGGCGGGGATGCGCGCGGACGCCCTGTGGCGCACTGTGGCGGACCGGTATCCCCTGACGTACTACGGCCAGCGGGCGCGGCTGATGCTGGGACGACCGTCGCCGCCCCCGCCGCCTGGCGCGGCGCCCGTGCGCCTTGCCGACGACCAGCCCTCCTCCGCCTACCAGGAGCTGGCCGCGCTGGGCTTCGTGGACGACGCGCTGGAGGCGGTGCGGGCTCGGCGGGCCGGCACAGCCCTGTCGCCATCGCAGGCCAGGGAACTGGCCGCCGCGGAGGCGTGGCTGGCGTCGGTGGCGGGAGATGCGAAGGGGGCCCTGGAGGCGGCGTCCTCCCTGGTGCCTGCGGCGCTGGCGGGGGGCCCGGCGGCGGATCGGGATGTGTGGGAGGCGGCGTATCCCCGCGCCTTCTGGGAGGAGGTCCAGGCCGCCGCCCGCCGGCATCGCGTGGATCCGTACCTGGTGCTGGCGGTCATGCGGGAGGAGAGCCGGTTCGATCCCCGGGCCGTCTCCCCGGCGCGGGCGGTGGGGTTGATGCAGATCATCCCGGCGACCGCGGAGGCCACGGCGGGCCGACCGGTCGACCTGCGCCAGCTGATGGATCCCGCTGTCAATATTGACCTGGGGGCCGCGTATGTGGGGGCGATGGTGCGGAGGTTCGGCGGCGACCTGATCCTGGCTCTGGCCGCCTACAACGCGGGTCCCGCCGCGGCGGGGCGCTGGTCCCGCGGTCCCCGAAACGATCCGGACGTGTTTGTGGAGAGCATTCCGTACGCGGAGACGCGGGCCTACGTGCAGCGGGTGATGCAGACGTACGGTATCTACCGCTGGCTGTATCCCTGAGGGGGGAGGCGGTCGTGGAGTTCGCCGAGGTGGTCCGCCGACGCGGCATGGTTCGAGCGTTTCTGTCCCGGCCGGTGGAGGAGGCCACCGTGCGGCGCCTGCTGGAGTATGCCCACCGGGCGCCCAGCGCCGGTTTTACCCAGCCGGTGGAGTTCGTGGTGGTCCGGGACCCCGCGGTGCGCCAGCGGCTGGTTCAGGCCGCCTGGGGTCAGACCTGGGTGGGGGCCGCTCCGGTGGTCCTGGCCGTGTGCGCCGACACCCGGCGCAGCGCCGCCCGGTACGGTGAGCGCGGCGTGCGGCGGTACAGTATCGTCGACGCCGCGTTCGCCAGCATGCTGATCCTCCTGGGGGCGGTGGACGAAGGCCTGGGGGCCTGTTTTGTGGGCGCGTTCGACGACGACGCGGTGCGGGACGTCCTGGGACTGCCACCCCACGTCCTGCCGGTAGGCCTCATTCCCGTGGGGTATCCCGCCGAACGCCCTCCCCGGTACCGCCGCCGGCCGCTGGAATCGCTGGTCCACCACGATCGCTGGTAGCCGACTTCTGGGGTCTGTCCCCGGCGGGGACAGACCCCATCCGCCTGGACCGGGGACAGACCCCGATGGGGACAGACCCCGAGGGGGCAGGGGGCAGTGGCTCGGTTGGGGCATGGTGGCCGACCGGGAAAGGCGGTACGGTGGCCGCGGTACCGATTGGTGGGAGGGTCGTGGTGAGCTGGTGGCCAGAAAGCCGCGGGTGGCGCCTCTGCACGCATTCTTCCACGTGGGAGCCACGGCAACTCGGGGGACCGCGCTGTTCGCGGACGACGTCGACCGGGAGGCCTTTGTGGCCTCCCTGCGGCGATACCTTCCGGCCTTCCGCGCCCGGGTTCACGCCTTCTGCCTGATGAGCACCCACGCGCACCTGGTGGTGGAGGTGTCCGACGTGCCCCTGGCCCTCCTGATGCAGCGCGTCCTCCAGGTCTACGCGCAGGGACTCAACCGCCGGCACGGAACCCGGGGGCATGTCTTCACCGACCGATTCTGGTCCCAACCGTGCGATCGGGACGCGTACCTGCTGGAGGCGGTGACCTACATCCACCTGAACCCGGTTCGGGCGGGGCTGGTCAGTCGCCCCGAAGACTACCCCTGGTCCAGCCACCTCCTGTACCTGCGGCCGGAGGTCCGGGGGTGGGTGACCACGGAGTGCCTCCTGGGCATGCTGGGCGCATCGCCGGAGCGGGCGGCGCGGGAGTACGCGCTGCTCGTTGAAGAGCGGCTGGCCCGCCCGCCGGCCCGCGAGTTCGAGTGACCTACCCCTCCGTCCACACCTGGTTGCCGCCGCGCTCTTTGGCCCGGCGCAGGGCGCGCTCGGCGCGGCGCACCAGGGTGTCCAGGGACCGGTCGGCCGCCTGACGGGAGGTCACACCGGCGCTGGCCCGGACCGGGATCGCCTGTCCGTCGGCGGACAGGGGGGCCGCCGCGATGGCCGAGCGGATCCGCTCCGCCACCAGGGCGGCGTCGGAAAGGCCGGTGACCGGCAACAGGCACACGAACTTGTCGGCCCAGTACCGCGCCAGCAGGTCTTCCGCCCGCAGCTGCTCGCGGCAGATCTGGGCGCACCGGGCGAGGACCGCATCGGCCACCGTGGGTCCCAGGCGCTCGTTGACGTCCCGGAACCCGTCCAGGTCAACCATGATCAGGGACAGCGGTTCCTGGTGGCGGACCGCGCGGGCCAGCAGCGGTTCCCCCTGATCGAAGAACGCCCGGCGGTTGAGGGTGCCGGTCAGGGGATCGGTGGCCTGGAACTGGCGCAGTTCCCGGGCCAGGCGCTCGTTCTCTTGCCGGAGGTGGCGGCGTTCCAGGGCCCGGTCCACGGTGGCCCGCAGGATTTCCACGTTGGGGAAGGGCTTGAGGATGTAGTCGAAGGCGTCCCCCTCCCGCAGCGCCCGGACGGTGGTGGACAGGTCGGGGGCGCCGGTGAGGATGACGACTTCCACAAACCGATCGGCCGCTTTGGCAGCCCGCATCACCTCCAGGCCTCCGGCGCCCGGCATGAGGATGTCGGTGATGATCACATCGTAGGCGGTGGTGGCCACCCGGGCGATCGCCGTGGCCCCGTCGGCACAGGCATCGACCGTGTGCCCCAGGGACGCGAAGTACCGGACCAGCAGATTGCGCAGGCTCTCGTCGTCTTCGGCGACGAGCAGCCGTCCGGTGCGGCCGATCATCATGGAGAGCACTTTGGCTGTCCTGCCCGGGGATCTCCTCCGCCGGAGGGCGGGTCTGCCCCCTCCTGCGGGAGGCACAAAGCGTGCCAGAGCCCGTCTGTGCGCGCCCTCTCCGGGGAATAGGCCTCTGTAGGCGCTCTGTGCGCCGGTCCGCCCCATGTACGTCGAGCGCGTCGACTTCCAGCGACCCGCCTGGGAGCCGGAGGTCCTCGCCGCCATCCGCGCCCGCCTGGTGGACAGCGGCTACCAGGGCCTGCTGGCCGGCGTCCAGGAGGCCGTCACCCGGTTTGCCCGCCCGGGGCCGGCGCGCCGTCCTGTGCTCCGCAGTGACCCCTTCACGGACGTCTTCATCCCGCCGGCCCACCCCGGGGTACGCCTCCTGCTGGTCCTGCATTCGCCGAAGATCCTGCGGATGGTGGTGGTCGGGAGGGATCAGCAGGCGGTCCGGAAGGTCCTGACGGCGACCCGGCTGCATCTGGACGGGGCCGTGGAGGGACGGCTGGTCGAGGCGCCGGCGGAGGGAGAGCCGGTGGCGGAGCGCTTCCGCCGGGACGTCCTCACCGCCCTGCGCCTGACCCCCAACGGGGGAATGATCTCCCTGCCGCGCGATCCCGTCTCCGAGCAGGTCCTGGCCGCGCTGCGCCGTCAGCCCGCCTTTCGCGGCCGCCCCGCCGTGCTCGCGTCGCGGGCACCCTCCCTGCTGAACGACCGGCCGCCGGAGACGGTCCGGGAGACCCTGGAGCGGCTGGTGGCGGTCGGGGCGGTGGACCGCTGGCACGTGGTCATCTGCCGCCAGGGGGGACAGTGGCTGGCCGCCTCCCCCCGGGCAAACGAGATCGCCACCTACGCCTCCCTGGATGTGCTCTGCCCGCATTGCGGCGCCCGGGTGGGGGACGAAGAACGGGACACGGCCTACCTCCTCACGGAAGTCGCCCTGCATCCGCCGGACCGGCAGGCGGTGGTGGGCCTGGTGGAGTCGGCGCTGCGCCGCGCCGGCGCCGAAGAAGTCGCGGTGCACGCGGGGGGCGGCCCGGTGGACGGCGCGGCCTGCCTGGGCGGGACGGTCGTCGTTTTCCGGGTGCGGGAGGGAATGCCCGATCCCGCCGACGTGGCGGGCCTGCAGGACGCCGCCGCGCGCCTGACGCACCAGGGATGGCCGGTGGTACCGGTACTGGTGTGCGACCAGCCGGTGCCTCCCGAGGTCCGGGAGGCGGGGGTGGTCGTGGTGGACACCCTCAGCGGCCTGGACGGCGCCCTGGAGCCCGTGATCCACCGGGCCCGGGAACACCGCCTGGCGGCCCTCCTGCCCCCGGATGTGCTCATCCGCATCCCCGTAGCCGACCTGCTGTCCCCGGGGTAAGAGTCCCGGTCCGGTCGCGCCCGCACGCAGGAAGACGGGCCCGACGGGTCGTAGCACTCACCCGCGTCCTCACCACAGGAGGTGATCCGTGAGCCGCCCTCGCGTTTACGTGACGCGACGGATTCCCCAGCCTGCCCTGGACCTGTTGCGGTCCGTGGCCGACGTCACCCTCTGGGACCGGGAAGACCAGCCGGTTCCCCGCGACGTGTTGCTGCGGGAGGTCGCCGAGGTGGACGGCCTGCTGAGCCTGCTGACCGACCGCATCGACGCCCAGGTCATGGACGCGGCTCCCCGATTGCGGGTCGTGGCCAACTTCGCGGTGGGCTACGACAACATCGATGTGCCGGAAGCCACCCGCCGGAAGATCGTGGTGACCAACACCCCCGAGGTGTTGACCGAGACCGTCGCCGACTTCGCCTTCTGCCTGATCCTGGCGGCGGCCCGCCGCCTGGTGGAGGCGGACCGGTTCACCCGAGCCGGCCGCTGGAAGACCTGGGAGCCGATGCTGCTGGCCGGCCAGGACGTGCACCACGCCACCCTGGGCCTGGTGGGCCTGGGGCGCATCGGGTCGGCGGTGGCCCGCCGGGCCCAGGGGTTCGCCATGCGGGTCCTGTACTACGACGTGGTCCGCCGCCAGGACCTCGAGCAGACCCTGGGAATCGCCTACGCCCCGCTGGACGACGTCCTGCGGGAGGCGGACATCATCAGCGTCCACGTGCCGCTGACGCCCCAGACCCGCCACCTCATCGGCCCCGCGCAGTTCGCCCTGATGAAGCCCACGGCGGTGTTCGTGAACACCAGCCGGGGGCCGGTGGTGGACCAGCGGGCGCTCGCCGAGGCCCTGGCCACCGGGCGCATCTTCGCCGCCGGCATCGATGTCTTCGAGGTGGAGCCGGTGCCGCCCGACGACCCGCTGCTGCGGCTGGACAACGTGGCGGTGGCGCCCCACATCGCCAGCGCCAGCGTGCCCACCCGCACCCGGATGGCCACCCTGGCGGCGGAGAACCTGGTGGCGGTCCTGCAGGGCCGCCGTCCCCCCACGCCGGTGAACCCGGAGGTGCTGGAGGCCTGAAGTGCCGGGAGCCGGGCGGCGTCCCGCCCGGCTCCCGCGCGGCACCCGTCCCCGGCCGGGTCACTCCTTGTACACCAGCCAGGTCCGGAAGTTCATGGTCCCGTCCAGGACGATGCCCCGCACATTCTTTTGCGCCACGGCGAAGGCCTGGACGTTGTTGCTCCACAGCGGGACCAGGATGGCGGTCTCCGCCAGCAGCCGCTGGGCCTGCTGGTACAGCTGCGTGCGCACCTGACGGTCGGTGGTCTTCTTGGCGTCGGTCAGCAGCTGCACGAAGCGCCGGTAGGTCTGCTGGTCAGCGGCGCTGGTGGCCTTGTTCAGGAACGTGCCCAGGGACTCCGGGGACTCCGTGAGCCACGGCGCCAGGAAGTTGTCGGGGTCCACGAAGTCGGGGAACCAGCCCAGGAAGAACATGCCGAACTCCCCGGCGCTCATGGACTTGGTGTAGGTGGCCCACTCCTGGGTCTTGATCTCCACCTGGGCCAGGCCGGTCTCCTCGATGGCCCGCTTGACCACCGCGCCCGCGTCGGGCTCGGTGGCCCCGTACCGCACCGGGGTGAGCCACAGGGTGATCCGCAGCTTGTTGGCCGACGAGTACCCCGCCTCCCGCAGCAGCGCCCGCGCCCGGTCCAGGTTCCGGCGGGGGAACGCCGGGATGTGGCTCCACAGCCCCGGCGGCACCATGCTGTACAGGGGGGTGTTGATGCCGCCAAAGACATCCCGGGCGATCCGCTCCCGGTCCACGGCGTAGGCGATGGCCTGGCGGACTTTGGGGTTGTCGAAGGGCTTGGCCCGCACGTTGAAGACGATGTAGCGCACCGACAGGCTGGGCCCCTGCAGGACCTGGAGGTTGGGGTTGGTGCGCAGGCGCCGCAGGGTCTCGGGGTTGAAGCTGCGGAAGCCCACGTCCACCTGGCCCGACTCCACCGCGGCCGTCAGCGACGACTCGTCGGCGAAGAACACCGTGATCACCCGGCGGCTGCGGGGCTGGGGGCCCCAGTAGCTGCGGAAGGCCTCGTACACCGTCCGCTGGTCGGGCACGTACTGGGTCAGCATGTAGGGGCCCGTGCCGGCAAACCGCCCGCGGGCGAACTCGTTGGCGGGCGTGGACTTGGGGCTGAAGATCATCGCCGGCGCGATGGGGTCGGTCATGCGCGCCAGGAAGGTGGCGTCGGCCTCCTTGAGGGTGATCCGGACCGTGCGGGCATCCAGGGCCTCCACCTTCTGGATGTTCATGATGAGGCCCACCCCGCCCTCGGGTCCGTTCAGCCGCAGGGCCCGTTCCAGGGACCACTTGACGGCGTCGGCGTCAAACGGCGTCATGTCGGTGAACAGCACCCCGCTGCGCAGGCGGAAGGTGTAGACCTTCCCGTCGGGGGACACGGTCCAGCTCTCCGCCAGCCGGGGCCCCACCACCGTGGAGCCCGGCGGGAACGTCACCAGGCCCTCGGCCACCTGCTGGAACACGTGCCAGGTCCAGTAGTCGTAGGAGTTTTCGGGGGACAGCTCGGTGATGCGGTCGGTGGTGCCCATCACGAGGGTATCCCGGGGCGTTGCCGCCGTGGCCCCCGGGGCCACAGACCACGCCAGGGCCGCCACCGCCATCACGGCGGCGGCCGCGCACACGCGCCTCATACGTCACCCCCTCCCGAACGTGGGATCTCCTTCCCCCCTTCACCTACGTGACCCCGCACCCGCCCTCCTGCCGCGCCGACCTCCGCTCAGGCGATCCGGCGGCGCCGGCGGGGATTGAGGAGGTCGTTGAGCCCTTCGCCGATCATGCCGAACCCCAGCGACACGAGGATGATCATCAGCCCGGGGAAGGTGATCAGCCACCAGAAGCCGGCCTGCAGCATCCGCTGGCCGTTCTGGATGTCAAACCCCCAGTCCGGGGTGGGCGGTGGCAGCCCGAACCCCAGGAAGGACAGGGCGGCCTCGGTGAGGATGGCGTCGGCGATGTTGAACGACGGGACCGTCATCACCGCCGACAGGGTGTTGGGGGCGATGTGGCGCAGCAGGATCCGGGCGCGGCTGGCGCCCAGGGCGCGGGCGGCCTCCACGAAGTCCTGCTCCCGCACCACCAGGACCTGTCCCCGGGCGACCCGGAAGTAGGCGGGGATGTAGACGAACGAGATGGCCAGGACCATGTTGGTCAGGCCCGGCCCCAGCATGGCGACGATGGCGATGGCGAGGATGAGCGCCGGAAACGAGTAGATGGCGTCCATCACCAGCGACAGGACCCGGTCCACCCGGCCGCCCGCGTACCCGGAGATCCAGCCCAGGAGGGTCCCCACCGCCAGGGAGGCCGCGCAGGACAGCGCGGCCACCATCAGCGGCACCCGGCCGCCGTACAGCACCCGGCTCAGGACGTCGCGGTGCAGCTGGTCGGTGCCCATGGGGTGCTGGCGGCTGGGCGGGGCGAGGCGGCCGCCCGGCGTGGGGGCGGTGGGATCGTAGGGGGCCAGGACCGGAGCCAGGAGGGTCACCGCGACAAACGCCGCCACCAGGACGCTGCCCGCCAGGAGCAGGTAGTGGCGGGAGAGCGGCCCCCGGCGCCGGGGGCGGGAGAGGGCGTCCGGCGCCGGGCTAGAACCGGATCCGGGGGTCCAGGCGGGCATAGAGGACGTCCACCAGCAGGTTGATGGCCGAGATGAAGATGGCGATGAAGACCACCGTGCCCTGGATGGCCTGGAAGTCCCGCGCCTCGATGCTGGCGATCAGGTAGCGGGCTACGCCCGGCCAGCTGTACACGGTCTCGGTGAGGATGGCGCCGGCCATCAGCAGGGCGAACTGCAGGCCCACCACCGTGACGATGGGAATCAGCGCGTTGCGCAGGGCGTGGCGCAGGACCACCACCCGCTCCCGCAACCCCTTGGCCCGGGCGGCGGTGACGTACTCCTTGTCCAGAACGTCCAGCATGCTGGCCCGGGTCATGCGCCCGATAAAGCCGCTGACCACGAATCCCAGGGTCAGGGCCGGCAGCGCCAGGTGGCGCAGCGCGTCCACGAACAGGGCCACGTCGCCCCGCAGCAGGGTGTCCAGCAGGTAGAAGTGGGTGATCGGCTCAAAGGTGGCCGCCGCCACCGGATCCAGCCTCCCCCCCACCGGAAACAGCCGCCAGCGCACGCTGAGCAGCAGCACCAGCATCAGGCCGATCCAGAACACCGGCATGGCGAACGACGCCACGTTGAACAGGCGCAGCCCGTGGTCCAGGGGCCGGTCGCTGTGCAGGGACGCGTACACGCCGGTGACCAGCCCCAGCGCGGTGGCCACCACCATGCCCCCCAGCGCCAGCTCGATGGTGGCCGGGATCCGCAGCAGGAGCTCCTGCAGCACCGGCAGCCCCGTGCGGATGGACGTCCCCAGGTTCCCGCGGAGGATGTCCTCCAGGTAGCGGACGTACTGCACGTGGATGGGCTGGTCCACCCCCAGCGCCTGCCGGCACCGGTCCAGGGTTTCGGGGGTGACGTTGCGGCCGCCCAGCAGCGCCACGCAGGGGTCCCCGGGCATGACCCGGAGGATCACGAAGACCAGCGTCAGCAGCACCCCCAGCATGGGGACGGCCAGGGCGGCCCGCGCCAGAATGTAGCGTCCCATGCCCATGGCAGAGCGCATCCCGCCCGGCGCCGCATCGAGCGACGGCGCCTCCGGGCCGGGGGAGAGTGTTCCATCGGCGACGGTCAGGTCCTCCTCGGGAAGGAGACGGTGGCGGTGAAGAGAAGTTAGGGGGCGGAGAGGGTGCGAGACCCCCACAGGCCAAGGAGGGAGCCCCATGAGGCATGCGTTCCGCGTCCGGTGGGCGATCCTGGCCGCCGTGGCGGCCGCCGTCGTGCTCGCGGTGGCGGGCTGCCAGCGCCGGCAGGCCCAGGCCCCGGCGCCGGCGCCGCCGCCGGCGGCGCAGGTCCCCGACCTGGGCGGGCGGACCATCCGGGTGGCCACCGACGCCACCTACCCGCCGTTTGAAATGCTGGACGCCAACAAGAACATCATCGGCTACGACATCGACCTGATCCGGGCCATCTGCGAGCTGGCCAACTGCAAGGTGGACATCAAGAGTGTGGCCTGGGAC
Organism: Armatimonadota bacterium; assembly: GCA_031081675.1. Lineage (NCBI taxonomy): Bacteria > Bacillati > Armatimonadota > Armatimonadota bacterium. The sequence goes on along the minus strand of JAVHLZ010000006.1, from coordinate 49,416 downwards.
GGGATCTTCCCGGCCCTGCAGAAGGGCGACTTTGACGCGGTGATCTCGGGGGTGACCATCACCGCCGAGCGGGACAAGACCATGGACTTCACCGAGCCCTACATCCAGGTGGGGCAGGTGATCCTGGTGCGGGCCGACGAGACCCGGATCAGCGGGGTCGGCGACCTGGCGGACAAGCTGGTGGCGGTGCAGCGGGGCACCACCAACGACGAGCTGGCGTCCCAGCTGCAGAAGGAGGGCAAGATCAAGGAGGTCAAGCGGTACCCCACCTTCGACCTGGCGGTCCGGGCGCTGCTGAACAAGGACGTCGACGCGGTGATCATCGACAACACCGGCGCCTCGGGCTACATGGGCACCAATCCCGACAAGCTGAAGATCGTGGGCGAGCCCCTCACCAGCGAGGGCCTGGGCATCGTGGTGCGGGAGGGCGACGTGGAGCTGCAGAGCGCCTTCAACGCCGCCCTGAAGGTCCTGCGGGAGAACGGCACCCTGGACCGGCTGTACCAGAAGTGGTTCGTGGAGTGGAAGCCCACCCAGTAACCGGAACCGGACCGACGCACGCCAGGGCGGGGGAGGGAACACCTCCCCCGTCCTGGTAGATGCCCATGACTCCCGCTCCCGCCGAGGCCCCCCGGCTGCCCGGCCAGGGCAGGCTGGTGTCCCTGGCCGCCCTCGAGCGGGCTCCCTGGTGGGCGGTGGTCCTGCTGGCCGGCGGGCTGCTGGCCCTGGCGGGGATCCTCCGGTCGCCGGTGTACGTCGAAACCTACCGCTTCCTGGCGCCGGGGATCGTGCTCACCCTCGAGGTGGCCGTGGCCGCCTACAGCCTGGCCATGGCCCTGGGCCTGGTGGCGGCGCTGGGCCAGCTCTCCCGCAACCCTCTCTTCTACACGCCGGCCCGGCTGTACGTGGAGGTGGTCCGCGGCGTCCCGCTGCTGGTGCAGCTGATCTACATCGGTTTCGTGGTGACCCCGGTCCTGGCCGACGCCACGGGGATCCGCTGGTTCCGCAATGACATCGTGCGGGCGTCGCTGGGTCTGGGGATCGGGTACGGAGCCTACCTCGCCGAGATCTACCGGGCCGGCATCGAGTCGATTCCCCGGGGCCAGTGGGAGGCGGCGCGGTCGCTGGGGATGTCGTCCTGGCAGGCGATGCGCTTTGTCATCCTCCCCCAGGCCGTGCGGGTGATCCTGCCGCCGCTGGGCAATGACTTTGTGGCCATGCTCAAGGATTCGTCCCTGGCGTCGGTGCTGTCGGTCCAGGAGCTCACCTACTCGGGCCAGCTGCTCAACGCCCGCACCTTCCGCTCCTTTGAGACCTTCAACATGGTGGCGCTGCTGTACCTGATCATGACCCTGCTGGGGTCTCTGGGTGTGCGGGGGCTGGAGCGGTGGGCGGGGAGGGGATACCGGTAGCCCCCCGCCGGCGGTTCCGGCTATAATGAGTCCGCGCGGGCGGTTAGCTCAGGTGGCCAGAGCGCATCCTTGACATGGATGAGGTCGCAGGTTCAAGTCCTGCACCGCCCACCATCCCGCCGGGGTGGCCTCTCTCCCCGGCGCGAGCAGGACCGCCGACGGCCGCCCGCCGAAGTACCTTTTCCGGTGTCGGACAACTGCATATCGCGGTCGAGGCAGAAGGCATTGGCAGAGGGACTGACCGCCGCCGTCAGTCCCTTTTGAATCCGTCCGGGAGCGGGAAGGGGGGTGCGACCCACGGGATGTCCGGCAGTGACCCACCCTCAGGAGGTGACCTGATGCGCATCCTGTCGGCGTGTGTCGTACTGGTGGTGGCCTCCCTGGGTGCCGCCGGAGCGGGCGTGTCCGCCCCGGCCCCCGAGGTGGTCTTCACCTCCAACCAGCTCACACCCATCCAGGAGCAGGAGTGGGCGCGGAACACCCTGCTGGCCCGCTTCACCCAGGAGACCGGCATCCGCGTCCAGTTCGTCACCGAGAGTGAGGGGCCGTACGTGGACCGGCTGCTGGCCGAGGCCCGGGCCGGCCGGGGGACCATCGACGTCACCGGGACCCTGCACGGGATCTTCCCGGTGTTCATCGCCAACAACGCCATCCGGGACATGGCCGAGGTGCAGCGCCGCCTGGACGCCCGCGGAGACCGCACCTTCTTTCCCGACCTCCTGCGGGTGGCCCGCATGGAGGGCATCCAGGCGTTCGTTCCCTGGATGCAGGCCACCTACCTGATCGCCGCCCGCAAGGAAGCCCTGCGGCACTTTCCGGCGGGCCGGGACCCGATGCGGATGACCTACGACGACCTGCTCCAGTGGGGCGAGAACATCCGGCAGGCCACCGGGCAGCGGCGGGTGGGGTTCCCGGTGGGCCCCCGGGGGTTGTACGGCCGCTTCCTGCACGGGTACGCCTACCCGTCGTTCACCGGGTCGCAGGTCAAGCGGTTCCGCTCCCCCGAGGCGGTGGAGATGTGGCGGTACCTGCGCCGCCTGTGGGGCGTCACCCACCCCTCGTCGTTCGTCTACGAGTTCATGTCCGAGCCCCTGCTGCTGGGCGAGGTGTGGGTGGCGTGGGACCACACCGCGCGATTGATTCCGGCCCTGCGGGAGCGTCCCGACGACTTCGTGGTGCTGCCCTCGCCCGCAGGCCCCCGGGGCAGGTCGTTCATCTCGGTCATCGTGGGCCTGGCCATCCCCCGCACGGCCGACAACCCCGACCTGGGTGAGCGGTTGATCGAGTACCTCACCCGGCCGGACACCCAGGTCCTGACCCTGCAGGGCGTGGCCTTCTTCCCGGTCTCTCCGGAGGCCGCCCGCGCCACGCCCACCGGCGGCCTGAAGGTGGTGGCCGACGGCGTGGCGGCCCAGGCCGGCGCCCGGGACGCGCGGACGGCGCTGCTGCCGGTGGGCCTGGGCGCGCGGACCGGCGAGTTTGTGCCCATCTACGTGGACACCTTCCGCCGCATCGCCATCCAGGGGGAGGACATTCCGCGGGTGCTGAACGAGCAGGCCGCCAAGCTGGCCGAGCTGTACCGGGCCACCAACGCGCCCTGCACGCCGCCCGACCCTCCCGAGCGGCCGTGCGTGCCCGACTGAGGGCCTGACCGCCGGGGCGGGGCGGCCGACCGGCCGCCCCGCCCCGGTTCCCCGGACCATGGCCGTGGCTGATGCCGACCTCTCCGCCGCGCCGGCCCGCCCGCGGGTGGACTGGACCCCGTACCTGCTGGTGGTGCCGGTGGTGCTGTTTCTCGCGGTGTTCTTCCTCTATCCCATGGCTCAGGCCATCTGGCTGGCCGTGGACGATCCGGCGGGCGGGCTGACCCCGGCCCACCTGCGGCGCATGGCCGCCGACCTGTACTTCCGCCCCGCGCTGCGGTTCACGCTGGTCATCACCGCGCTGGCGGTGCCCCTGCAGGTGGCCCTGGGCCTGGCCATCGCCCTGCTGGTGCACGCCCGCTTCCGGGGCCACGGGGCGTTCCTGTACCTGACGGCGCTGCCCCTGGGCATCTCCGACCTGGCGGCCGGGCTGATCTGGCTGTCGATCTTCACCGAACGGGGCTATCTCAACGCCCTCCTGCAGACCCTGGGGGTGATCGCGCACCCGGTGGTGTTCCTGACCCTGGAGCGGCCCGGGTGGCTCCTGGCCGCGATCGTCGCCGCCGAGGTGTGGCGCGCCACGGCCATCGTGATGGTCATCCTCCTGGCGGGGCTGCAGTTGATCCCGCGGGACTACGCGGAAACCGCCGCCGTGTTCGGCGCCGGGCCCTGGCAGACGCTGCGGCACGTGATCCTGCCCCTGCTGCGCCCCAGCCTCCAGACCGCGCTGATCATCCGCACCATCCTGGCGTTCCAGCTGTTCGCCACCGTGGTCGCCCTGGCCGGCCGGCAGGTGCCCGTCCTGGCCGGAGAGGCCTACTTCTGGTACGCCCTGTACCGCAGCCCGCAGGTGGCCAGCGCCTACGCGGTCCTGATCCTCCTGCTGTCGGGCGCCGTCACCTGGGTGTACCTGCGGGGGCTGGCGCCCCGGGCGGGGGAGGGGCGGGCGTGACCCTGCGGCGGGTGGCCGTCTACGCCGCCGTCCTGGCCATCGCCGCCTGGGTGGCCCTGCCGCTCCTGCTCATCACCCTGGCGGCGTTCACCCCCCGGGAGGTGCTGTACCAGTGGCCGCGGCCCCTGTGGCCGTCCCGGTTCTCGCTGGACACGCTGGCGTTCTTCCTGCGGTCCACCGGCGTGTGGCCGGCGACGCTGCGCAGCGTGCAGGTGGCGGTCCTGACCATCGCCCTGTCCCTGGCCCTGGCGGCGCCGGCGGGATACGCCCTGGCCCGCTACGCCTTCCGGGGTCGCGAGGCGCTGCAGCTGCTGATCCTGTCGGTGAAGATGTTCCCCGCCACGGTCCTGTCGGTGCCCCTGGCGGTGGCGTTCATCCGGTGGGGGCTGTACGACACGGTGGTGGGGGTGGCCGCGGTCCACACGGCCCTCAGCGTCCCCTTCGTCACCGCCATCGTCACCAGCGTCTTTGCGGGGGTGTCCTACGAGCTGGAAGAGGCCGCCCTGACCCTCGGCAGCAGTCGGGCGCAGGCCGTCCTGCGGGTGACCCTCCCCATGGCGGCGCCGGGCCTGGCGGCGGCGGCCATCTTCACCTTCGTCCTCTCCTGGAACGAGGTGTTTGCTGCCACCATCCTGACCCTGGACCGGCGCACCCTGCCCGCCCTCATCGTGGACTCGGTGCTGGGCGCCGGCGCCCCTCTGCCCTTCCGGTTTGCCGGGGGATTTTTCATGGTGGTCCCCGCGCTGATCATCATCTTCCTGATCCGCCGCTACCTGCTCACCCTGTGGGGGGTGACCGTCCGGTGACCCGGCGGCGTCCGGTGCGTCCATGGCCGACATCGCCCTGACCGGGCTGCGCAAGACCTTCGGCCGGGTGGTGGCCATCCGCGACCTCAGCCTGCACGTCGGGGACGGCGAGTTCCTGGTCCTGCTGGGGCCCAGCGGGTGCGGGAAGACCACCACCCTGCGGGCCATCGCCGGCCTGGAGACGCTGGACCGGGGACGGGTGGTCATCGGCGGGCGCGACGTCACCCGGCTGCCTCCGGGCCGGCGGGGGATCGCGATGGTCTTCCAGTCCTACGCCGTCTTCCCCCACATGACCGTCTACGACAACATCGTCTTCGGGCTGCGGATGCACCGGCTGCCTGTGGCCGAGCAGCGCCGGCGCGCCCGGGAGGCGGCCGAACTGCTGGAGATCGCCGACCTGCTGGACCGCTTCCCGGCCCAGCTGTCCGGCGGGCAGCGCCAGCGGGTGGCGGTCGCGCGTGCCATCGTGATGCGCCCCGATGTCCTGCTGATGGACGAGCCGCTGTCCAACCTGGATGCCCTGCTGCGGCTGCACATGCGGGCGGAACTGAAGCGGCTGCACCGGGAGCTGGGGTCCACCACCGTGTACGTGACCCACGACCAGGTGGAGGCGCTGTCCCTGGGAGACCGCATCGCGGTGATGCGGGACGGCCAGATCGTCCAGTGCGACACCCCCGCCCGCATCTACGACACCCCGGCCACCCGCTTCGTGGGCGAGTTCATCGGGACGCCGCCCATGAACTTCCTGCCGGGCGAGCTGACCGTCGACGGGGACGGTCCCGCGGTCGCGGTGGCGGGGGTCCGGATCCCGCTGCCCTCCGGGGCGGCCCGCCTCGCCGCCCGGGGCGGCCCGGTGGACGTGGGGATCCGCCCCGAGCACCTGGAGGTCCTGACCTCCCCGGCGGCGGGCGCACTGCCCGCGGAGGTGGTGGTGGTGGAGCCGGTGGGGCCCACCCAGCTGGTCACCGCCCGGGTGGCCCGCCACACGGTGAAGGTCACGGTTCCGGCCGACGCCGCCGTCGCCAGCGGGCAGCGGGTGTGGCTGCGGGCGGCGCCCTCACGGATCCGCCTGATGGACGCGGTCACCGGCGAGGCCCTGTCGACGCCGTGACCGGACCGGACCTGGCCGCCGCCGCCGAGGCCGTCCTGCGCGGCAACGACCGGGGGGAGTACACCGCTCCCAGCCTCCGCCAGTACCCCCACCAGTGGAACTGGGACAGCGCCTTTGCCGCCATCGGGTGGGCGCACCTGGACTGGGACCGCGCCGCGCGCGAGGTGGACTCGCTGCTGCGGGGGCAGTGGACCGACGGCTGCCTGCCCCACATCCGCTACGCGCCCCATGCGCCCGCCGGCTACCAGCCGGACCCCTCCTGGTGGCCCGGGGTCCCGGTCCGCCACCCCTCCGAGCGCACCAGCGGGATTTCCCAGCCGCCGGTGCTGCCCACGGCCGTGCGGATGGTGGGCGAGATGCGGCCCGACATCGCCCCCCGGTGGTGGGCGCGGCTGTGGGAGCCTCTGCGGGACCTGGTGCGGTATTACCTGGACCGGCGCACCACGGGCGGGTGTCCCCTGATCGTCGTCATCCACCCGTGGGAGAGCGGGACGGACAACAGTCCCCGGTGGGACGGGGCCGTCGGACGGGGCCTGCGCCCCGCGCGGGCGTACCGCCGGGAGGACACGGCGGCGGTGGAGGCGCGCCAGCGTCCGACCGACCGCGATTACGACCTCTACTACGCGCTGGTGGAGATGATTGCCGACGCGGGATACGACCTGCGCCGGCTGCTCCCCCGCACGCCGTTTGCGGTGTACGACGCGCTGTTCAACGCGGTCTGGTACCGGGCGGCGCGGGACCTCAACCACATCGCCGCCGTCCTGGGCCGCCCGCCGGCGGTGTCCCCCGACGTCCTGGCCGTGTTTGCCGATGCCTACCGGCGGACGCTGTGGCGGCCGGAGTCCGGGATCTTCGCCGACTTCGACGTGGTCTCAGGCGCCCTCATTCCCGCCGACACGGTGGCCGGGCTCGGGGCGATCTACGGTGGCCTGGTGGACGCCGCCGGGGCCGCCGCCCTCCTGGACCGGTATCTGGCCCGCTGCGCAGGCTGCCTGCCCGTGCCCTCGGTGCCGCCCGACCAGCCGGGGTTCGAGCCCGACCGGTACTGGCGGGGACCGGTGTGGGTGAACGTCAACTGGATGGTCGCCCGGGGGCTGGACGATCTGGGCCTGCGCGACCGGGCCGCGGCCCTGGCCGCCGCCACGGTGGACCTGGTCCGCCGGGGCGGGTGGCGCGAGTACTTCCACCCGTATACGGGCGCCGGCCTGGGGGCGGACGGGTTCACCTGGACTGCGGCCCTGGTCCTCGACCTGGTGAAGCGGCCGGTGGGGTGAGGGAAGGGAAGAGGGAAGAGGGAAGAGGGGAGAGGGGAGAACAGACCCCGCCGCGGCCGTCAGGGTGCCGTGAAGAGGATGCGGCCGGTGGACTCTTCGAACAGCCACAGCCGCGGCACACCGCCTGCCAGGACCTTCAGGCCGATGCGCGGTCGGGCCAGCTCGTCAAACAGCCACAACCCCGGTTCGTCCTGGTGGGTGATCCACAGGCCCGCCCGGGGACGCCCGGATCCGTCGGCGAGCTGCACCTCCGCCGCCCGCTCGTAGCCCGCGCGCAGGAGCAGCCGCGGCCGACCGCGGGCGTCGGCCAGGACCACCTCGGGGTTGCCCTGGACTCCCAGGCCCAGGGACAGCCGGCGGCGTCCGTCTGCGTCGTACAGGACCAGAGCCGGTCGGCGGCCGGCGGCGTCGAGGACCGCACGCACCCGCCCGGTGGCATCCGTCACCTCCACCGCTGCCGCCCGCACCACCGGAGGCGGGGCGGCGCCCGCCGCCCGCGCCCACAGCCCCCAGGCCATGAGCGCCCACAGGGCGGCCGACCCCGCCACGCACCATTCCAGCCGGCGGATGCGCCTGATCAGCGCCGCATCGTGCGTCTCCATGGGTCTCCCTCCCCCGGGGGATATGCGCCGGGCGGGAGCGGAAATCCCTGTCGGGGTCAAGGATGGCCGGCGCGTGCGCGTCGAAAGGTCTGAGGGGCGTCCCGTCGGTGGGGGAGGGGTGGGAGGCGGCGTGCGGGCGGTGGTCCAGCGCGTCGAGCGGGCGGCGGTCCGGGTGGAGGGCGATGAGGTGGCCCGCATCGGCCTGGGCTGTGTCGTCCTCCTCGGCGTCTCGGTGGACGACACCGCGGACGACGCCCGCTCCCTCGCCCACAAGATCGCCCACCTGCGCATCTTCGACGACGACCAGGGCCGGCTCAACCGCAGCGTGCTGGACGTCGGCGGCGAGGTGCTGTCGGTGTCCCAGTTCACCCTGTACGGCGACACCACCGGCGGCCGGCGGCCCAGCTTCATCCGGGCGGCGCCGCCGGAGCGGGCCGAGCCCCTGTACCGCGAGTTCAACCGGCACCTGGAGGCCCTGGGGGTGCCGGTCCGCACCGGGATCTTCGGAGCCCGGATGGTGGTGGAGATCCACAACCTGGGGCCGGTGACGCTGGTCCTGGACACCCGGCCGTGAGCGAGGTGCTGCTGGATCTCACCATCGCCACCCAGACCGTGCTGCATCTGGCCGTGCGCCCCGAGGCCGCGCAGTCGCGGCTGCCGGCCCCCTGGCAGGTGGCGCCGGTGTCCGGCGGTGCCTCCCGGGGGGCCAACCTGGCGGTGATCTTCACCGACACGCTGCTGCGGACCGATGCCTCCGGCCAGCCCGCTCCCGACGCCGTCAGCCGGTCCATCGGGCTGGCGGTTCCGGCCCGCCATCCCCAGACCGGGGAGGAGGCGGGGTTCAACATCCGCACCTTCACCGCCCACCCCCGGGCGGTCCCGGGAGCCTACCGGACCGCGCGGCTGGGCTCGGTGACCCGGGAGTACTACGCCAAGGGGACCGACACCTCGGCCACGGTGACCGAGCACGTCCGGTTCCGGGACCCGGGAGGCGGGTCGGTGGAGCTGCAGCTCCAGTACCGCCGCGGCGTTCCCGTCCACGTGGTGAGCCGGGGCCCCATCCGGTCCGCGGCCGATCCCGGCATCGTGCGGGTGTACCGGGTCCACGAGCTGGTGGACGTGGTCCGCAGCGTCCCGCAGAACATCGACCGGGTGCTCAGCTACCAGCTGCGGGTGACCGTCGCCGATCTGGCCGACCTGTTCGACGGGACGGAACGCCTGGTCAGCATCACGGTGGTGCCCTGGAGCGTGCGGCAGGCGTACGGACCCGGTCCGGCCTGACACCCCCGCCGGCGGCGTTGACACCGCCGGAGCCGGTGTCTATACTGCCTCCGACAGGCGATGAGGGGGACACGCCCTCCGGCATCACGCCGGGCCTGAGAGAGGGAGGCCTCAGGCTGCGAGCCTCCCCCGGCGAACCGGAGGGTACCACCTCCGAGCCGCGGTCCCGAGCCGCCGCGCGGGCGGTGCGGGAGGGGCCGCCGGACCCCCCGTCATCGGGATCAGAGAGCCGACCCGGCGCGTCCGGGCGGAAGCAGGGTGGAACCGCGGGCACGCCCGTCCCATGCAGGGACGGGTTTTTTGATGGGAGGAGGCGAGGTGCGGCCGTGAACGGAATTCGCGTTACGCTGCCGGACGGGCGGGTGAAGGTCTATCCCCGGGGCGTTTCGGTGGCCGAGATCGCCCGGGACGCGGGCGTGCCCGACGCCCTGGTGGCGCGAGTGGACGGCGTCCTGCGGGACCTGTCGGCCCGCCTGGAGACCGACGCCCGGGTGGAGCTGCTCACCTTCGACGACCCCCAGGGCCGGGAAGTCTACTGGCATTCCTCCGCCCACCTGCTGGCGCAGGCGGTGAAAGAGCTGTTTCCCCATGCCCGGCTGGCCATCGGGCCGCCCATCGAGGACGGTTTCTACTATGACATCGACGTGGGCCGCCCGCTGTCTCCCGAGGACCTGCAGCGGCTGGAGGAGCGTATGCGGGAGCTCGCCGCCCGGGATCAGCCCATCGAACGGGTGGAGATCCCCCGGGACGAGGCCCTGCGCCTGTACCGGGAGATGGGGGAGACGTACAAGCTGGAGCTGCTGGACGAGATCACCGATCCCCAGGTCTCCTTCTACCGCCAGGACGGCTTTCTGGACATGTGCCGCGGGCCCCACCTGCCCCGCACGGGGATGATCCGGGCCGTCAAGCTGCTCAGCGTGGCGGGCGCCTACTGGCGGGGGGACGAGCGGCGGGAGATGCTGCAGCGGATCTACGGCATCTCCTTCCCGCGCCCGGAGATGCTGGAGGAGTACCTGCAGCGCCTGGAGGAGGCGCGCCGCCGGGACCACCGGCGGCTGGGCCGGGAGCTGGACCTGTTCAGCATCAACGACGAGATCGGCCCGGGTCTGGTCCTGTGGCACCCCCGGGGCGCCCTGGTCCGCCGCCTGATCGAGGAGTTCCTGCGCGGGGAGCTGGACCGGCGCGGCTACCAGTGGGTGTACACGCCCCACGTGGCCCGCCAGCACCTGTGGGAGCGCAGCGGGCACATGGCGTGGTATGCCGAGAACATGTTCGCCGGCATGGAGATCGACCAGCAGAAGTACCTGGTCAAACCCATGAACTGTCCCTTCCACATCATGATCTACGCCAGCCGCACGCGCAGTTACCGGGAGCTGCCGGTGCGCCTGGCGGAGATCGGCACGGTGTACCGCTACGAGCGCTCCGGCGTCCTGCACGGCCTGCTGCGGGTGCGGATGATCTCCCAGGACGACGCCCACATCTTCGCCCGGCCCGACCAGATCGGCGAGGAGATCACCGGGTTGATGGATCTGGCCTTCGCCGTGCTGGGAGCGTTCGGATTCCAGCGCTACGAGATCATGCTGTCGGTGCGCGACCCCGCCCAGCCGGGGCGGTTTGCGGGGCGGCCGGAGGTGTGGGAGCAGGCGGAAGCCGCCCTGGAGGACGCCCTGCGCCGGCGGGGGACGCCCTACCAGCGGGCCGTCGGCGAGGCCAACTTCTACGGCCCCAAGATCGACATCTTCATGTACGACGCCCTGGGCCGCCGCTGGCAGCTGACCACCATCCAGCTGGACTTCGTCCTGCCCGAGCGGTTCGACCTGGCGTACATGGGCGAGGACGGCCTCCAGCACCGGCCGGTCCTGATCCACCGGGCCATCCTGGGCTCGCTGGAGCGCTTCCTGGGCATCCTCATCGAGCACTACGGCGGGGCGTTTCCCGCCTGGCTGGCGCCGGTGCAGGTCCGGGTGCTGCCGGTGACCGACCGCCACGCGGCCTACGCCCGGCAGGTGGCCGCGGCGCTGGCGGAGCGGGGCCTGCGGGCGGAGGTGGACGACAGCAGCGAGAGGATCAGCTATAAGGTACGGCGCGCCCAGCTGGAGTACGTCCCCTACATGCTGGTGGTGGGCGACCGGGAGGTCGCAAGCGGCCAGGTGGCGGTGCGCAGCCGGTCGGCGGGCGACCTGGGCCCGATGGAGGTGGACCGCTTCCTGGAGCGCATCCGCGACGACCTGGCGGCGAGGCGATGACGTCGATCTACCCAATCTGCGCAATCTGCGCGATCTGACGGATATCGGCCTATCCGGTAAGTTGCGCCGATTGCGCGACCGTGTAGATCGCGTAGATCGAACTGCATCTCCCCTCAATGGCCGGGGCGGGGCATGGCCTCCCCGATGCGGTCCGGGCATGATCGGGGCGCGGGGCCGCCGGGACCGCAGTGCCGGCCGGCCCGCCGACCGGCAATGTCGCGCCCGATCGCGCACCTGGCCGCGGCCTTCGCCCTGGGAGTCGCCCTGGGACGGGGATCCGGCCTGACGGCGTGGGCGTGGGCCGGGCTGCTGGCCGGTGCGATCGCCGCCGCGGGGATGCTCCTGGCCGTCCGGCGGTCGGCCGGCGCGCTCCTGGTGACAGCCGCCGTTGCGGCCGGCGGGCTGTGGCTGCGCGTGCACGAGGAGCCCGCCCTCTCGCCCGCGCTGCGGGAGGCCCTGGGCCGGAGGGTCGTCCTGACCGGCACGGTGGTCGGGCCGGCGCGGAGTACCCCCGCCGGCGTCCGGGTGGTCGTGGCCGCCGACGCGGTGGAGGAGGACGGCATCCGGGCGGCGTCCGGACGCGTCCTGGTCTCCGTCCGGGGCGGCACGGACATCCGTCCGGGAGACCGGGTGCGGGTGCGCGGACGTCTGGTCAGTCCTCCGCCGGCCGGCAATCCGGGGGAGTTCTCCTACCGGGACTATCTGGCCGCGCGGGGCATCGCCGCCCTCCTGTACGCCGATCCCGCCTCGGCGCGCGTGGTGGGGCGCGGCCGGGTCAACTCCCTGATCGGCGCCGCCGACGCGGTGCGCCGCCGCCTGACGACCGTCCTCCGCGACGCGCTGCCCGGACGGCGGGGCGCTATCCTGATCAGCCTCCTCCTGGGCGACGACGGGGCCCTGGACGATTCGACCGTCGAGGCATTCACCCGCTCCGGGCTGCTCCACGTGCTCGTGGTCTCCGGGGCGCAGGTCGGCCTGGTCCTGGCCGCGGTCCTGTGGCTGACACGCCTGCTGCGGGCGCCCCCGGCGGCCTCGTCCGCGGTGGCGGCGGGGGCGGTGGCGTTCTTCGCGCTGATGGCCGGCTGGGTCCCCTCGGTCTTCCGCGCCACGGTGGGAGCCCTGGCCGGTCTGGCCGCCGCCGGGGCGGGGCGGCCCGCCGACCCGGCCGCCGGGCTGGCCCTGGCCGCGCTGGCCCTGCTGGTGACCTCGCCGGCGCTGCTGTTCGACGCCGGCGCCCAGCTGTCGTTTGCCGCCGCATGGGCGCTGATCGTCCTGGCGCCGGCGGTGGCGTCCCGGCTGGCCGCGCCCCGCCTGGCGGACACGCTGGTGGTGTCCACCGCGTGCGCTCAGGCGGCGGTGGCGCCGCTGCTGGCATACCACTTCCAGCAGATCCCCGTGGCCGGGCTCGTGGCCAACGTGGCGGCGCTGCCCCTGGTGGCGGTGCTGGTGCCGGCCGGATTCGCCGTGGCCTGCGCGGGCGCGGTCCTGCCCGCGCTGGCGCTGGCGGCCGCTCCACCCCTCGCCTTCCTTCTGGACGCCCTGTGGGCCGTGGCCTCGGCGGCATCCCGCCTTCCCCTGGCCACCGTGGCGGTGCCCGCACCCTCCGCCGCCGGCCTCCTCGCCTGCTATCTGGTTCTGGCCCTGCTGGCGGGGTGGGCGCGGGGCGGCCTGCGGCTGTCCCCCGGGACGGCGGCACCTGCGGCCGCGCTGGCCCTGGCCGCGGCGCTGTGGCTGCGCCTGGTGGCCGCCGCCGCACCGCCTCACCTGGTGGTCACGTTTCTGGACGTGGGACAGGGTGACGCCATCGTGGTCCGGGCGCCGTCGGGCCGGGTTCTGCTGGTGGACGGCGGCGGGGAGGTGGAGGGGCGGATCACGGGTTACGACATCGGGGCGAGGCGCGTGGTCCCGGCCCTGCGGCGTCTGGGGGTGCGGTCGGTGGACGTGGTGGTCCTCACCCACGCCCACGAGGATCACGTCGGAGGACTCCCCGCCGTCGTCCAGAACTTCCCGATAGGTCTGGTCCTCGACGCCGGCGTGGGCCATCCGGCTCCGTCCTACCCGCGCTTTGTGCTGGCGGTGCGCGCCCGGGGGCTGGACGTGATCCCGGCCCGGCGGGGCGGGCGCCTGGAGCTGGGCGGGGGAGTGGTGGCGTCGATCCTGAACCCGCCGGATCCTCCCGTGGAGGGGACCGCCTCGGACGTCAACGCCAACTCGGTGGTCCTGCGCGTGCGATACGGTGCCCTGAGCGTGCTGCTGACCGGCGACATTGACGCCCTGACCGAAGCCGACCTGGTCCGGCAGGGGCGCGACCTGCGCAGCGCTGTGCTGAAGGCCGCCCACCACGGCAGCGCCACCAGCAGCTCGCCGGAGTTCCTGCGCGCCGTCTCCCCCCGGGTGGCGGTCATCTCCGTGGGCGCCCGCAATCCCTTCGGCCATCCCCACCCCGCGGCCGTGGACGCCCTGCTGGCCCAGGGGGCCGCCGTCTACCGCACCGACCGCCACGGCGCCGTCACCGTGGTCACCGACGGACGGCAGATGTGGGTGCGCCCGACCCGACATGCCGCAGAACCCTGACCGGCCGGCCGGCGCGGCCGCCCACGTCTACCTCCTCCACGGGGAGGAGGACCTGTTGGTCGAGCAGGCGCTGCGCGACCTGCTGGACCGGCTGATCCCGCCCGAGGAGCGCGCCCTGAACCTGGACATGCTGCGGGCGGACGAGGTGGACGTGGCCGACGCCATCACCCGGGTGGACACGCTGCCCTTCTTCGGCCAGCGGCGGGTGGTGGTGATCCGCGACGTGGACGCCTGGCCTGTCCCGGCTCAGGACCGCCTGGCGGCCTACCTGGACAGGGGCTCTCCTCCGTCCGCCCTCATCCTGGTGGCCGCGGGCCTGGACCGGCGGCGCCGCCTGTACGGCACCATCCGGAGGATGGGCCACGTCCAGGAGTTCCCCCGCTTGAGCATCCGGGAACTGCCAGCCTGGATCGCCGACCGCGCCCGGTCGGCCGGGTTCCGCATGGACCCGGACGCGGCGGACCTGCTGATCGCCCGCACGGGCCCGGGCCTGCGGCAGCTGTCCCTGGAGATGGAGAAGCTGTTCGCCTCCTGCGCCGGGCGGGACCGCATCACCCGGGCCGACGTGGACGCGGTGGTGAGCCGGCAGGCGGACACCAGCATCTTCGCCCTGGTGGACGCGGTGGGCGAGCGGGCCGCCGACCGGGCCCTGGCGGCTCTGGAGGAGATCGTGCGGGACGAGGCGCCGGCCTACGTCCTGTTCATGATCGCCCGGCAGTTCCGCCTGCTGTACCGGGCCGCCGTCCTGCTGGCGCGCCGGCGTCCGGGCGCGGCCCTGGCGGAGGCCCTGGGGGTGCCCCCGTTCGTGGCCCGGCGCCTGGCCGCCCAGGCGCGGAACTTCCCGCTGGCCGCGTTTCCGGAGATCTTCGGCCGCCTGCAGGACGCCGACCGGGCCGTCAAGTCCACGGGCCAGGGACGCGTGGCTCTGCAGATGCTCGTGGCCCGCCTGTGTCTGGACCCGCTCCCCGGCCACCGGCGGCATGCGGCTGCCCGGGACCGGAGGTGAGGGAAGACGGGTTGCAGCGGGGCCGTGTGGACCGCCCTTACGGGGTGGCGGCGGCCGCCGCGAGGCGGCGCATCAGCCGCGACTTCCTGCGGGCGGCCTTGTTGGGGTGGATGATGCCCTTGCGGGCCGCCCGATCGAACTCCGCCTGGACCAGCGGCAGCAGGCGGGGATCGGCCAGCGCCTTCTTGGTCAGCGTCTTCAGCCGGGTCCGCACGCTCTGGTTGCGCAGGCGGCGCTTTTCCGACTTGCGCTGGTGTTTCAGTCCCGACCGCAGCCTCTTGGCCACCGCTGCCTCCCCGATCGTGGGTGCCGAGCCGGGGCGTATCCTACCACACCGCCGCCGCGTCCCACAAGGGCGCCGTCCGGTCGCCGGGCCGCCGGCGCCGGTCCCATGAGCCCGTCGTCCCCCTCCGCTCCGGTCCGCCTGGTCCGGGCCGCATCCCTGATGGCCGGGGCCACCGTGGTCAGCCGCGCCCTGGGGTTGGTGCGGGAGGTGGTGACGGCGTGGCTGTTCGGGGCGTCGGACGCCAAGGCCGCCTACGTGGTCGCCTACTCGGTGCCGTTCTTCATCCAGAGACTGCTGCTGGGCGGCACCCTCA
Organism: Armatimonadota bacterium; assembly: GCA_031081675.1. Classification (NCBI taxonomy): domain Bacteria; kingdom Bacillati; phylum Armatimonadota; species Armatimonadota bacterium. The sequence continues at coordinate 33,910 of JAVHLZ010000006.1, read as the reverse complement.
GCATCGTCTTCATCCCCACCCTCTCGCGGCTCCTGGCGCAGGACGAGGCCGAGGCGCGGCGGGTGGCGGGGATCACCCTCACCGTGGTGGCGGCGGGCGGCGTGGCCCTGGCGGTGGCCGGCCAGGCCCTGGCTCCGGTCCTGGTGGCGCTGGCCGCTCCGGGGTTCGCCCGGGCGCCTGCGCTGCTGGACCTGGCCGTGGATCTGACCCGGATCATCTTCGTGGCCATGCTCTTCCTGGCGCTGGCCATCTACCTCACCGGCTTCCTGCAGGCCCACCAGCGGTTCGCGCCCCCCGCGCTGGCGCCGCTGGTGTTCAACGGGGTCATCATCGTCGGCACCCTGACGCTGGGGCCGCGCGTGGGCATCCGGGGCCTGGCGCTCAGCTGGGTGCTGGGGACGGCGGCGCAGATGCTGGTGCAGTGGTGGCCGGCCCGCCGGCTGGGGTTGCGCCCGGTCGGGATGGACCTGCGTCACCCCGCGATCCGGGAGATGGCCCGTCTGGCGGTGCCGGCGATGCTGGGCCTGGCGGTGGTGGAGGTCAACGCCTACGTGGACCGGTTCTTCGCGTCCCTGCTGCCGGCCGCTCCGACGGTCCACCCGGTGGCGGCGCTGGACTATGCCTACGAGATCGTGCAGGCGCCGGCGGGGATCTTTGCCATCTCGGTGGCCACCGCGGCCTTCCCCGCTCTCGCCCGCCACGCGGCCGCGGGCGACCGCGCCGATCTGAGGGCCACGTTCTCGCTGGCCCTGCGGTCCCTGATGGTGGTGATCCTTCCCGTGGCGGCCCTGGCGGTGGCCCTGCGCGAACCCCTGGTGCGGATTATCTTCCAGCGGGGAGAGTTCGGGCCTCACGCCACGCAGGCGGTGGCGGGGGCCCTGGCCGGATACGCGGTAGGCCTGCCCGCCATCGCCGGCTACTATGTGGTCACCCGCACCCTGTACGCCCTGCAGGACATGGCCACGCCGGTGCGCACCGGGGTCGCCATGATCGCCCTCAACGCGGTGCTGGACGTGGTGTTCATGCGGTGGTGGGGGGTGGTGGGCATCGCCGCGGCCACATCGGTGGTGGCCGTCGTCAACCTGGCCCTCATGCTGGCGGCGTTGCGCGGGCACCTGGGCAGGCTGGACGGCCGGCGGATTCTGGCCACCGCCGGGCGCGCCGCCCTGGCCGCCGCCCTCGGCGGCGGGGTCATGGTCCCCGTGGCCGGCGCGGCGGGGAGTTCGGGTCCGGTCTCCGCCGGCGCCGCGGCCCTGGCCGCCGCCTGCGGGCTCGCGGCGTACGTGGGCGTGTGCCGCGTGCTGCGGGTCGCCGAGCTGGGTCTGGTGGTGGCTCTGCTGCGCGGCCGTCCCGCGCCGGGTGGTGGGGGCGACCGGTTGCGTTGACACTGTTTTTCGGCGGGTGCTATGGTGGGGGAGGCCGGTTAGCACTCTTGAACATTGAGTGCTAAGACGGACGGTGGCGGCCGGACGGTGAGGGGCCTGTGGCGATGCCGCGGCTGGACGCGCGCAAGCGGGACATCCTGCAGGCGGTGATCCAGACGTACGTGGAGACCGCCGAGCCCGTGGGCTCGGAGGCCCTGGCCCACCGCGCCCGGCTGGGGGTGAGCGCGGCCACCATCCGCAACGAGATGGCGGCCCTGGAAGAGATGGGCCTGCTGGCCCAGCCTCACACCTCCGCCGGCCGCATTCCCACCGAGCGGGGCTACCGGGTGTACGTGGACTCCATGCTGGAGGAAGAGCGGCTGCCGGCCCCCCAGCGTCACTGGGTGCGGCGCCGGCTGGCCGCCGCCCTGGCCGAACGGGAGCGGGTGCCCCAGGAGGTCGCGCGGACCCTGGCCGCCCTCGTGCCGTACGCCTCGGTGGTGTCCCATCCCCACCCGCGGCGCCTGGCGTTCCGCCACCTCCACTTCGTCCCCCTGGAGGCCACCCGGGTGCTGGCGGTGATCGTCACCGACGCCGGCGTGCTCCAGGCGCGCGCGCTGGACCTGCAGGAGCCGATGGATCCCGACGGCCTGGAGCGGGCGTCCCGCACGGTGAGCCAGCGCCTGCAGGGATATCCGCTGGGCGAGATCACCGACGCGCTCCTCCAGCAGGTGGTGGACGAGGTCGCCTGGCAGCACCGGGTGGTCAGGCTGCTGGCGGAGCGGGTGCTCCGCCGGCTGCCGTCGGCGGCCCGGCGCATCCACATCGAGGGCACGGCCAACATCCTGGCGCAGCCCGAGTTCCGCGATGCCCGGCGCGCCCGGCCGGTGCTGCGGGCGCTGGAACAGGAAGAGGTGGTGGCGGGCCTCCTGGAGGACGCCGCCGAGCGCCCGGTGTGGATCGCCATCGGCAGCGAGCACCGGGTGGAGGCGCTGCGCGGGTGCAGCGTGGTGGTGGCCGCCTACCGCGTGGGCGGGCGCCCCGCGGGCGCCCTGGGCATCGTGGGGCCCACGCGGATGCCCTACGGCCGGGTCGTGGCCCTGGTCCGGTATCTGGCCGACAGCGTCAGCGACGCGCTGGCCGAGGCGCGCTGATCCGCGATGCGGGACTACTACGAGATCCTCGGGGTCGACCGCAACGCCACCCAGGAAGAGATCAAGCAGGCGTTCCGGCGGCTGGCCCGGGAGTACCACCCCGATGTCCGCAAGGATGATCCTCAGGCCAGCGAGCGGTTCAAGGAGATCAACGAGGCCTACCAGGTCCTCAGCGACCCCGAGCGGCGGGCCCGGTATGACCGGTATGGCACCGTGCAGCCGGTGCCGTCGGCCCCGTCGGAGGACCTGTTCGGGCCGTTTGAACCCTTTGGGGACCTGTTCGAGATGTTCTTCGGCCGCCGGGTGCGGGCCGACCGCCAGGGGCCCGAGCGCGGGGCGGACCTGCGCTACGACCTGGAGATCACCCTCGAGGAGGCGGCCTCCGGCGTGGACAAGACCCTGGAGATCCGCCGGCTGGACACGTGTCCGTCCTGCTTCGGGACCGGCGCCGAACGGGGATCGGCGCCGGAGCGCTGCCGCACCTGCGGGGGGTCGGGACAGGTGACCTACTCCCAGCGCACCATCTTCGGCTCCTTCACCCGGATCAGCACCTGCCCCACCTGCGGCGGGGAGGGCACCGTGCTGCGCCACCCGTGCCGGCAGTGCCGCGGCCGCGGCCGCGCCGAGGCCACCCGGTCCGTCACCGTCACGATTCCGGCGGGGGTGGAAGATGGCGCCCGGTTGCGGGTGCCGGGGGAAGGCGAGGCGGGAGCGCGCGGCGGTCCCCGGGGAGACCTGTACGTGGTGGTCCACCTGCGACCCCACCCGGTGTTCGAGCGCCGGGGGCGCGACCTGTACTGCACGGTCCCGATTTCCATCTACCAGGCGGCGCTGGGCGACGAGGTGGAGATTCCCACCCTGCAGGGTCCCCGCCGCCATGCGATTCCTCCCGGAGTGCAACCGGGGACGGTGCTGACCCTGCGGGGGCTGGGGCTGCCCGACACCCGCGGGGGAAGGGGAGACCTGCACGTCCGCCTCGATGTGCAGGTCCCCCGGGACCTCACCGACGAGGAGCGGGAGCTGCTGCGGCAGGCGGCGGCCCTGCGCCACGGCGGGCGCCGGCCTGGCCGGCGCAAGGCCACAGACCGGGTGCGCGACCTGCTCTCGTAGCCGCCCGGGGGC
>JAVHLZ010000006.1:16295-30170 GCA_031081675.1 Armatimonadota bacterium | reverse complement strand
CGCCCGGGGGCGACGTCCGGGGATCCGCCTGAGCGGCGGTGCGGCGCACGCCATGCGGTGGGTAGAGATCGCCATCACCACGACCCCCCAGGCCGCCGAGGCGGTGGCCAACATCCTGCTGGAAACCCGCGTGGGAGGCGTCCAGGAGGAGACGCCCCGCTCCGGCCAGGTCGTGCTGCGGGCGTACCTGCCGGTCGGGCCGGCCACCGACGTGACCCTGCGGGCCATCGCCCGGCGCGTCCGGGCCCTGCCCCGGGTGGGACTGGATATCGGCCCCGGCCGCATCCGCACCCGCGTCGTCGAGGACGAGGGGTGGGCGCACGCCTGGAAGCGCTACGTGCGGCCGCGGCCCGTGGGGCGCACCCTGTGGATCACTCCGACCTGGGAGGCGGAGCCGCCGCCTCCGGGGCGGGTCGTGGTGAGCCTCGACCCGGGGATGGCGTTCGGCACGGGCCTGCACCCGTCCACCCGCCAGTGCCTGGAGGTGCTGGAAGACTGCCTGCGGGGCGGGGAGGTCGTCCTGGACGTCGGGACCGGATCGGGGATCCTGGCCATCGCCGCCGCCCGCCTGGGGGCGGCCCGGGTGGTGGCGGTGGACGTGGACCCGGTGGCGGTGGAGGTGGCCACCCGCAACGTGGTCCACAACGGCGTGGCCGACCGGGTCGAGGTGCGCGTGGGAACGTTCCTGCGCGACGTGCCCGAGCAGGGCGACCTGATCGTGGCCAACCTCACCGCGGACCTGCACCTGGAGTTCGTGGCCGAGGCCGCCGCGCACCTGCGCCCCGGCGGCCGCCTGGCGGCCGGCGGCATCGGCGCCGACCGGTGCCTGGAGGTGGAGGCGGTGGCCCGGGCCTGCGGGTGGACCGTGGTGGAGCGCCGCGCCGAGGAGGAGTGGCGGTGCCTGGTCCTCGCCCGCGCGGACTCCGGGTGAGGAGACGGCCGTGACGGAGCGCGACGCGCCGGCGCGGCGGTTCTTCGTGCCCGCGGACCGGGTGGCCGGGGATCGCGTGAACTTTGCCCGGGAGCAGGCCCGCCACATCGCGACGGTCCTCCGCCTGCGCCCCGGCGACCGGGTGGTGGCGTTTGACGGCAGCGGCGTGGACCGGGTCGTGGAACTGCTCACCGTCACCCCCGCGCAGGTGACGGGCCGGGTGGTGGAGGTGCGGACCGGGCGCACGCCGCCCCTGACCGTGGTGCTGGTTCAGGGCGTACCCCGGGGCGCCAAGATGGACGCGGTGGTGCGGGCCGGCACGGAGCTGGGAGTGGCGGAGTTCATCCCCCTCCTCGCGGCCCGCGCCGTCCCGCGGGCGGAGGGGCGGGTGGACCGCTGGCGGCGCATCGCCCGCGAGGCGGCCCAGCAGTGCCGCCGCAGCGACGTGCCGGCGGTCCATCCGCCGATGTCGTTGGCCCCGGCCCTGGCGCGCATCGCTTCCTGCGACCTCCGATTGGTCCTGTGGGAAGGGGAGACCCGCCGCACCCTGGCCGACGCCCTCCGGGACGCATCGCCCCGGCGGGTGGCGCTGGTGGTGGGGCCGGAAGGCGGCCTGACCGCGGCCGAGGTGGAGGAGGCGCGGGCCCAGGGCGCGCTGACCGTCACCCTGGGACCGCTGATCCTGCGCACCGAGACCGCCGGGCTGGCGGCGGTGGCTATGCTCCTGTACGAGCTGGTCCTGCGCCGGTCCGCCGTCCCGCCGGGGCCCTAGGGCGCCCGTCCGGACCCGCCGGTTGCCCTTGCATGTTCATGCAGAGGCTGGTATGATTTTTCGCACCGCGCCGCGCGCGGGCGGAGGGGCCATGGCGGTCCGGGTGAGCATCATCGGCGCATCGGGATACGGCGGGGGAGAGCTGGCCCGCCTGCTGGTGGGGCATCCCCGGGTGCGGCTCACCCATGTGGCCGCGGACACCCGGGCCGGCGAGCCCCTGGCCGGACTGCATCCCCACCTGCGGGGATTCACCGACGCCGTCACCGAGCCGGCGGATGCGGCCCGCATCGCCGCCGACTCGGACGTGGTCTTCCTGGCCGTGCCGCCGGGGCGCGCCATGGCCCTGGCGCCGGCGCTGGTGGAGCGCGCGCGGGTCATCGATCTCGGCGCGGACTTCCGGTTTCGGGACCCGCAGGTCTACGAGCAGACCTACCGGATGCCCCACGGGTGCCCGCACCTGCTCGAGCAGGCGGCCTACGGCCTCACCGAGTTCCACCGGGCGGAGGTCCGCCGCGCGCGGATCGTGGGCAATCCGGGATGCTATCCCACCGCGGCCCTGCTGGCGGTGGTCCCCCTGCTGCAGGCGGGTGTGGTGGCTCCGCGCGGCATCGTGATCGACGCCAAGTCCGGCGTGTCGGGGGCGGGGCGCAGCGCGTCCCTGGAGACGCACTTCAGCGAGGTCAACGAGAACGTCCGGCCCTATCAGGTGACTGGACACCGGCACACCCCCGAGATCGAGCAGGAACTTCTGGCCTGCGCCGGGCACGCGGTGACGGTGGCCTTCACCCCGCACCTGATCCCCATGACCCGGGGAATTCTGGTGACGGCCTATCTGCCGCTGGCGTCGGACCTCACCACCGAGGCGGCCACCGCGGTGTTGCAGGAGGCGTATGCCGGGGAGCCCTTCGTGCGGGTGCTGGCCGACGGCCTGCCCCAGACCAAGGCCACCACCGGCAGCAACTTCTGCGACGTGGCGGTGCGGGTGGACCGGCGGGCGGGCGTGGCCGTGGCCCTGGCGGCGCTGGACAACCTGGGCAAGGGCGCCAGCGGCCAGGCCGTGCAGAACATGAACGTCATGCTGGGGTGGCCCGACACTCTGGGGCTGGAGACCCCGGGACTGTTTCCCTGACGCGTCGGTGGAGGGTGCGCGATGGCGGTGCACGCGTCTGTCGTCTCCCTGCAGGCGGGCGGAGTCACCTCGCCCCGGGGATTTCTGGCGTCGGGCGTCCACTGCGGCATCAAAGCGTCCCGCCCGGACCTGGCCCTGGTGGTCTGCGAGCGCCCGGCCACGGCCGCGGCGGTGTTCACCACCAACCGGGTGAAGGCGGCGCCCGTCCTGCTGAGCCAGCAGCGCATCCGCTCGGGGCGGGCGCGGGCCGTGGTGATCAACAGCGGCAACGCCAACGCCTGCACCGGCCCCCGGGGCCTGGCCGACGCCCGGGAGATGGCCGCCCTGGTGGCGGCCGGGCTGGGCGCCTCCGAGGAGGAGGTGCTGGTGGCCAGCACCGGGGTCATCGGGGTTCCGCTGCCCATGGAGGCGCTCCGACGGGGCATTCCGCAGGCGGTGCGGGCCCTGCGGCCTGACGGAGGCGACGACGCCGCGCGGGCGATCCTCACCACCGACGCCTTCCCCAAGACCGCGGCCGCCCGGGTGGAGGTCGGCGGGGTCGCGGTGACCGTGGGCGGGATGGCCAAGGGGGCGGGGATGATCCACCCGCGCATGGCCACGACCCTGGGGGTGATCACCACCGACGCGGCGGTGACCCCGCCGGCGCTGCAGCGCGCCCTGCGCGAGGCCGCCGACGGTTCGTTCAACCGCATCTCGGTGGACGGCGACACCAGCACCAACGACTCCCTGTTCTGCCTGGCCAGCGGGATGGCCGGGAACCCGCCCCTGGACGAGGACAGCGAGGGGCTGGCGGCCTTCCAGGCCGCCCTGGACGCGGTGGCCCGGGAGCTCGCCCTGATGGTGGTGCGGGACGGGGAGGGCACCGGACGGATCGGGAGGCTCGTGGTGCGGGGAGCCCGTTCGGCCGACGACGCGCGCCGCGTGGCGGAGGCGGTGATGACCTCCCCCCTGGTGAAGACGGCGCTGGCGGGTCCGGAGCCCAACTGGGGCCGGATTGTCGCCGCCGCCGGCCGGTCGGGGGCGGAGGTGGATCCCGACCGCTTCGACGTCTGGATCGCCGGCCACCTGGTGGCCCGGGGCGGCGCCGCCGCGGGGGCGGACCTGGACGCCGTGGCGGCGGACATGCGGCGCCCCGAGGTGGAGATCGTGGTGGACCTGCGCCTGGGACACGGGGCGTGGTCGGGGTGGTTTTCTGACCTCACCGAGGCCTACGTGAAGACCAACGCCGGATACATGAGCTGATGAGACGCTCCGACGCCTCCCCCGCGGCCGATGCCCGGGCGCGGACCGACTCCGACCCGGGCGCTTCCCTCGCCCAGGCCCTGCGCTACGTGCGGGCGTGGGCCTCCCGCACCGTGGTGGTGAAGTACGGCGGCAGCATCATGGACGGCGAGCCCGCCGACACCCTGGCCGAGGACCTGGTGCTGCTCCAGGGGGCGGGCGTCCGCCCGGTCCTGGTCCACGGCGGCGGGCCGGAGATCACCCGGATGCTGGACCGCCTGGGCAAGCCCAGCCGGTTCGTCAACGGGCTGCGGGTCACCGACCAGGAGACCATGGACGTGGTGGAGATGGTCCTGGCCGGACGGGCGAACAAGGCCCTGGTGGCGCGCCTGGCGGCCGCCGGCGGGCGGGCGGTGGGCCTGAGCGGCAAGGACGGCGGGCTGCTGCGGGCCCGGCCTCTGGCCGGGCCGGAGGACCTGGGCCTGGTGGGCGAGGTGGAGGAGGTGGACCCCACGGTGGTGCGGGTGCTGGCCGAGCACGGATTCATCCCCGTGGTGGCATCGGTGGGATGGGGGCGGGACGGCCGCACCTACAACCTCAACGCCGACCACGCGGCGGCGGCGCTGGCGGGAGCGCTGGGCGCCGGCAAGTTCATCGTGCTCACCGACGTCCCCGGCATCCTCACCGGCCAGCCGCCGCAGGCGGAGGTGCTCTCCACCGCCACCGCCGCCCAGGTGCGCGCACTGGTGGCCGAGGGCGTCATCTCCCGGGGGATGATCCCCAAGGTGGAAGCGTGCCTGACCGCCCTGGAGGCGGGGGTGCCGTCCGCCCACATCATCGACGGCCGCCAGCCCCACGGGCTGCTGGTCGAACTGTTCACCGAGCAGGGGATCGGCACCATGATCACCCTTTGAGGCCGCCGTGGACATCCGCACCCTGATCGAGCTCAGCGACCGCTACCTGATGCGCACCTACCGGCGCGCGCCGGTCGCCTTCCGGTCCGGGGAGGGCGCGCGCCTGGTCGGGGTGGACGGGCGCACCTATCTGGATTTCGTGGCCGGCATTGCCGTGTGCGCCCTGGGGCACAACCACCCGGCCCTGACCCGGGCCATCTGCGCCCAGGCCGGCCGCCTTTTGCACGTGAGCAACCTCTACCACATTCCCGAGCAGGTGGACCTGGCCCGCTGGCTGGTGGAGCACTCGGTGGCCGAGCGGGTGTTTTTCTGCAACAGCGGCGCCGAGGCCGTGGAGGCGGCCATCAAGATCGCCCGCAAGGTGGGGCGCGCCGACGGAGGACGGCGGTTCGAAGTCATCGTGGCCGAGAGGGCGTTTCACGGCCGGACCCTGGGCGCGCTGGCGGCCACGGGCCAGGCCCGCTACCGCCAGGGGTTCGAGCCGCTGCCGGCGGGGTTCGTCTCGGTGCCCTTCAACGACGTCCCGGCCCTGCGGGCGGCGGTGACGCCCGCCACGTGCGCGGTGATGCTGGAGCCGGTGCAGGGCGAAGGCGGGATACACCCGGCGACGCGGGAGTACCTGGCGGAGGCGCGGCGGCTGTGCGACGACCACGGGCTGCTGCTGATCCTGGACGAGGTGCAGACCGGGATGGGCCGCACCGGGCGCCTGTTTGCCTACCAGCACTTCGGGGTGACGCCCGACGTGGTGACGCTGGCCAAGGGGCTGGGCGGCGGCGTGCCGATCGGCGCGGTGCTGGCCCGCGGGCGGGCGGCCGAGGCCCTGGCGCCGGGCGATCACGGGTCGACGTTCGGAGGCAACCCCCTGGCCTGCGCCGCCGCCCTGGCGGTGGCCCGGACCCTGGACGAGGAGGACCTGGTGGGGCGGGCCGCCCGGGTCGGGGACTACCTGGCCGAGCGGCTGCGCGCGCTGGCCCGCCGGCACCCGGTCATCACCGACGTGCGGGGTCTGGGCCTGCTGGTGGCGGTGGAGCTGGCCACCGAGGCGGCGCCCGTGGTGGACGCCTGCCGGGACAGAGGCCTGCTGGTCAACGCGGTGCAGCCCACCGTCCTGCGCCTGGCCCCCCCGCTGATCATCGGCGAGGCGGATGTGGACGAAGCCATCGAGATCCTGGACGCGGCCCTGGCGGCGGCCGCCGCCGGCCCGAAGGATGAGGAGGGACCCTCATGACGGCTCCGCGGACGGTGGTCCTGGCGTACTCGGGCGGCCTGGATACCTCCGTCATCATTCCCTGGTTGAAGGAGACCTACGGCTGCCGGGTGGTTGCCGTGGTGGCCGATGTGGGGCAGCCCGAGGACCTGGAGGCGGTCCGGCGCAAGGCGCTGGCCAGCGGGGCGGATGCCGCGCACCTGGTGGACGTCAAGCGCCAGTTCGCCACCGAGTTCATCTTCCCCGCCCTGCGGGCCAACGCGGCCTACGAGGGGCGGTACCTGCTGGGCACGGCCCTGGCGCGTCCGCTGATTGCCCGGGTGCAGGTCGAGGTGGCCCTGGCCGTGGGCGCCGATGCTCTGGCCCACGGGTGCACCGGCAAGGGCAACGACCAGGTGCGCTTCGAGCTCGCCTACCAGGCCCTGGCGCCGCACCTGCGGGTGATCGCCCCGTGGCGGGAGTGGACCCTGCGCTCCCGGGAGGACGAGCTGGCCTATGCCCGCGCCCGAGGCATCCCCGTCCCGGTCACCCCGGCGGCCCCCTACAGCGTGGACCAGAACCTGTGGCACCGCAGCGCCGAGGCCGGGATCCTGGAAGATCCCGGCCGCGAGCCGCCGCCCGACGCCTACGCCCTCACCGTGGCCCCCGAGCGCGCGCCCGACCACCCCACCGACGTGGAGATCGGCTTTGAGGCCGGCATCCCGGTCTCCCTGAACGGCGTCCCCACCGACCCGGTGACCCTGATCCAGACCCTCACGCGCCTGGGCGGCGCCCACGGGGTGGGGCGGGTGGACATGGTGGAGAACCGGCTGGTGGGCATGAAGGTGCGCGGGCTGTACGAGTGCCCGGCGGGGGCCATCCTGACCCTGGCCCACCAGGACCTGGAGTCCATCACCCTGGACAGGGACACCCAGCACTTCGCGGCCCTGCTGGCGCCCCGCTACGCGGAGCTGGTGTACTACGGCCAGTGGTTCTCGCCGTTGCGGGAGGCGCTGGACGGGTTCTTCGAGGTGGCGCAGCGGACCGTCACCGGCACGGTGCGGGTCCGCCTGTACAAGGGTGCGTGCGCCGTGGTCGGCCGCAGCTCCCCCGTGTCCCTGTACCGGCAGGACCTGGCCACCTTCGGCGAGGACGCCGTCTACCACCACGCCGACGCCGGAGGCTTCATCCGCCTGTGGGGCCTGCCCACCCGGGTGTTTGCCGAGGTCCACGCCGGCCGGATACGGGCCAATCTGCGCAATCGGCACGATCTCCGCGATCCCGTTGCGCAGATTGAGTAGATTGCGCAGATCGAGATGGATCACCGCATGTGGGGCGGGCGGTTTGCCGAGGACCTGGACCCGGCCCTGCTGCAGTACACCGCGTCCTTCGACGTGGACCGGCGGCTCCTGCCGTGGGACGTGGTCGCCAGCATCGCCCACGCCCGGATGCTGGGAGAGACCGGCATCATCCCCGCCTCCGACGCCGCCGCATTGGTGGAGGGGCTGCGGACCCTGCTGGCCGACGTCCGGGCCGGCCGTCTGGCGGTCGAGGGACCCTACGAGGACGTCCACACCTTCGTGGAGGCCGTCCTCTACCGCCGCCTGGGGCCGGTGGCCGGCCGCCTGCACACCGCCCGCAGCCGCAACGATCAGGTGGCCACCGCCTTCCGGCTGTACGTCCGGGAGCAGATCGTGCGGCTGGTGGACGCGGTGGCCGCCCTGATGGCGGCCGTGGCGGACCGGGCCGCCTCCGCCCTGGACGTCCTGCTGCCCGCGTACACCCACCTCCAGCGCGCCCAGCCGGTGCGCCTGGCGCACCACCTGCTGGCGTACCTGTGGACGCTGGACCGGGATGCCGACCGCCTGATGGACTGCTACCGCCGCGCCGACGTCCTGCCCCTGGGATCGGGCGCGGCGGTGGGGGTATCCTTTCCGGTCGACCGCGCCCTCGTGGCGGGTCTGCTGGGGTTCGCCCGGATCAGCCCCAACAGCGTGGACGCCACCGGCGACAGGGACTTCGCGGTGGAGGTGGCGGCCGACGCGGCGCTGCTGATGGTGCACCTGTCCCGGTGGGCCGAAGAGCTCGTCCTGTGGTCCACCGAGGAGTTCGGGTTCGTGGCCCTGGCCGATCGGGTGGCCACCGGCAGCAGCCTGATGCCGCACAAGAAGAACCCGGACGTGGCCGAGCTGATCCGCGGGCGCGCCGGGCGGGTGATCGGGTGCGCGGTGGGGCTGCTGGCCGCGCTGAAGGGACTGCCGCCCGGCTACCAGCGCGACCTGCAGGAAGACAAGGCCCTGACCATGGAAGCGCTGGACCTGGCCGCCGCGTCGGTGCGGGCGCTGCAGGTGTTCCTGGAAGGCGTGGAGTTCGTGCCGTCCCGCATGGAAGCGGCCCTCCAGGGGGGAGTCCTCACCGCCACCGAGGTGGCCGACTATCTGGCGCGCCGGGGGATGCCGTTTCGGGAGGCGCACCAGGTGGCCGGCCGCCTGGTCCGGGAGGCGCTGGAGCGGGGGTGCGCCCTGTGGGACCTCCCCCTGGAGGTGTACCGGTCCCACAGCCACCTGTGCGACCGGGACATCCTGGACGCGGTCCGGCCCCTGGCCGCTGTGGAGGCCAAGAATGTTCCCGGGGGGACGGCCAGGGCGTCGGTGCGCGCCCAGCTGGACGAGGCCCGCCAGCGCCTGGAGGAGGTGCGCCGGTGGATCGAGGGGGCCCGCCGGACGCTCGAGCGCGCGGCCGCGCTCGGCGCGCCATCCGCTCCGCCCGCGTGAGCTCGCCCGGGGCAGGGACGGCCGCGGTGCGCGCCGCCCGGATCCGGGAGATCGTCCGCACCCAGGAGGTCCGGACCCAGCAGGAGCTGGTCCACGCCCTCCGCCGCCGGGGAATCCGCGTCACCCAGGCCACGGTGAGCCGGGACATCAAGCGCCTGGGCCTGGTGAAGGTGGCCACCCCGGAAGGACACTACCGCTACGCCCTGCCGACGGACACGCCTGTCCCGCCGGGCACCCTGGACCGGCTGCGGGGAGTCTGCGCCGAGTTCGCCACCTCGGTGGAGCGGGCGATGGACCTGATCCTTGTCAAGACCGTTCCCGGAGGGGCGGCCCCGGTGGCCCAGGCGATCGACGACGTGCGCTGGCCCGAGGTGGCGGGCACGGTGGCCGGGGAGGATACGATCCTGGTGGTGCCCCGCTCCCGCGGGGTCGTCGGGGAGGTCCTGCGCCGGCTGCGGGCCCTGGTCCCCTCCTGACGGCCCCCGAGGGGGGACGCCGTCAGGCAGGGGCGGGTGGCGGCCGGGGTAAAATGCACCAGTGGCCCCCCGCCGTGGGGGCGGCCTCCTCTATGGCCATCACTCCGACCGCCCGGGGGCTGCGCAGGGCCTGGCGCGAGGCGCGGGCGCCGTTGCGGAAGACTGTCATCGGCGCGGCGACCTTCGTGGCCCTGGCGCTGGCCACCGGGCTCCAGTACCTGGCCCCCCGGCTGGAACTGCGGGTGGGGCAGGTCAGCCCCCGGGATGTGGAGGCTCCCCGCAGCGTCGAGTTCGTGGACCGCGTCCGGACCGAGGCCCTGCGCCGGGAGGCGGCGGCGGCGATCCGGCCGGTGACGCGCCTGTCGCCCGAGGCGACCGACAGGGCCCGGGAGACGATCGCCCGGACGTTTGCCGCCATCGACCGGGCCCGCGGCGTCGGCGGCCTCAGTTTCGCCGAGCGGGCTGCGATGCTGCGGCAGCAGGCGCCGGTCTCCCTGGACGATCCCGCGGTCCTGGCCGCCCTCACCCTGGACGCCCCCTCGCTGGCGGTGGCCCGCGCCACCGCCGAGCAGGCGGTGGCGCGGGTGATGGAGGAGGGGGTGCGGCCGGAGGACCTCCCGCGGGCCCAGGACCAGGTGCGGTCCGCCATCCGGGCGGTGCCCATCGCCGGGCGCACCATGACCCTGGCCAGCTCCGTGGCGCTGGCAGCCCTGCAGCCCAGCCTCACCGTGGACCTGGCCGCCACCCAGGCGCTGCGCCGCCGGGCCATGGAGGAGGTCGTCCCGGTGACCACCCGCATCCTCCGGGGGGAGGTGGTGGTCCGCCGGGGCGAGGTGGTGACCGAGGCCCACATGCAGAAGCTGACCGCGCTGGGCCTGGTGCGGGCGCCCCTGTCGTGGCAGCGTCCGGTGGGGGCGGCCCTGATGGTGCTCCTGCTGCTGGTGGTCAGCGGCGCCTACATCCGCCAGTTCCAGCCCGACATCTGGGCCCAGGACCGCCTGCTCCTGGTGTGGAGCCTGGCCGTGGCCCTGACGGTGGCCATGGCGCGCCTGCTGATCGGCCGGGTGAATCCCTACCTCATCCCCACCGGTGCGGGCGTCATGCTCATCGCCGTCCTCCTGCGGCCGCGCCTGGCCCTGTACACCGCGGCGGTCATCGCCCTGCTGGTGTCCACCGTGGCCGGGGGCGACGTACGCCTGGGCGTGGTCACCTTCGTGGGCTCCACCGCCGGGGTCTACGCCCTCAAGCGGATCAGCCACCGTACCGACCTCGTGGTGGCCGGCGTGTGGATGGGAGTCGCCAGCGCCCTGGTGGCGGCCGCCCTGACCCTGGGTGACCAGCTGCCGTGGTACCCCGACATGGTCGCCGAGATGGCCCACGCCCTGGGGCATGGGGTCCTGGCGGGCATCATCACCATCGGCACCCTGCCGTATCTGGAGCACCTGTTCGGCCTGGTCACACCCATCAAGCTGCTGGAACTGAGCAACCCCAGCCACCCCCTGCTGCGCCGGCTGCAGGTCGAGGCGCCGGGGACCTACCACCACAGCCTGATCGTCGCCAACCTGGCGGAGGCGGCCGCCGAAGCGGTGGGGGCCGACAGCCTGCTGGTGCGGGTGGGGGCGTACTACCACGACGTGGGCAAGATCCGCCGCCCGGCGTTCTTCGTCGAGAACCAGGCGGGCCTGGACAACCCCCACGACCGCATGACCCCCAGCCTGTCGGCGCTCACGGTCCTGTCCCACGTGCGGGACGGGCTGGAGTACGCCCGGGAGTACCGGCTGCCCTCCCAGGTGGCCGACTTCATCGCCCAGCACCACGGGACCAACCTGATGGCATACTTCTACCACCAGGCGGTGCAGAGGGGTGATTCGGTCTCCGAAGACGTCTTCCGGTACGACGGTCCCAAGCCCCAGACCCGCGAGACCGCCATCGTGATGCTGGCCGACGCGGTGGAAGGCGCCACCCGGGCGCTGACCCGCCCCACGCCCGACCGCATCGAGCAGACGGTCCGGCGCATCATCCGGGAGAAGCTGGACGACGGCCAGCTGGACCAGTGCGACCTCACCTTCCGGGACCTGGACGCCATCGCCCGGGTGTTCGTCCGCCTGCTGGCCACCATGTTCCACCCCCGGGTGGAGTATCCGGAGCTCGAGCGCGACCTCCGGACGGGCGCCCGGGACCGGCCGGCGTCGGTGCGCTGAGAGCGCGCGGTCCGGGGTGCAGGCGGGCATCGCGCGCCGCTCCGGCGCCACCCCCACAGGAGTGCGCGGGGGGACAGAACGTGCAGGTGCGGGGTTCCCGACGATCGCGCAGGTCACGGCGGGACGGGAGGGCACCGGCCGGTCGGCCTCGCCGCTCCGCCACGGTCGGGGTGGTCGCCCGGGTCACGGTGTCGCCCCGGTGGGTGCGCCTGGTCCGCCGGGTGGTGCGCCATGTGCTCGGCCGCCGCCGGCATCCTCCGGGAGTGCGGGTGGACGTGGCCCTGGTCGGGGACCGGGAGATCCGCCGCCTGCACCGCCGGTACCTGGGGGCAGACAGGGCCACCGACGTCCTGTCGTTTCCCGGCGGCGCGGAACCCGGACCTTCCCGCGGGGTCCGGTGGCTGGGGGAGGTGGTGATCTCGGTGGACCGGGCCCGCGCGCAGGCGCGCCGGGCGGGGCATCCTCCCGCGGCGGAACTGGCCCTGCTGGCCGCCCACGGGGTGCTGCACCTGCTGGGGTACGACGACCGCCGCCGGACCGACGCCGCGCGGATGGACCGCCTCCAGCGCCGGCTCCTGCGGGAGATCGGCATCGAGGTGCGGGGGTGAGGGAGCCGGCGTCCCGGCGCACCCTGCGCCAGGCCTTCGCCCACGCCTGGGACGGGCTGCGCCACGCCGTGGCCACCCAGCGCACGTTCCGCGTACAGCTGGTCCTGGCCGCCGCCGTGACGGTCGTGGCGGCGTGGCTGCGCCTGCCGTCGCTGCAGGCCGCCGTGGTGGTCCTGGCGATGGCGGCCGTCCTGGCCGCGGAGCTGCTCAACACGGCCCTGGAGGTGGTGGTGGACCTGCTCGTGCAGCGCAACCGCCACGAGCTGGCCCGGGTGGCCAAAGACGTGGCCGCCGCCGCGGTGGTGGTGGTCTCGGCCGCGGCGGCCGTTGCGGGGGTCCTCGTCCTGGGGCCGCCCCTGGGCACGGCGGCGGGCCTCGCCCCCGGGGCGGCGGAGCGCTGGGCCCGGATCCTGGCCGCCGTGGCGGTCGCCGGCGGAGCCGCGGGCCTGCTCGTCGTCCGGCGGTCCGGCCCGCCCCGACCGTAGCGGGCTCCACAGGGGGACGGCCGCGCGGCGTGGAAAGTAGCCGCAGGGCGCCGGGGCCGGATCGGGTGAGGTCGGCCACATCCGCGCAGGGTCCGGTGCGGCGTTCCGGCGACCTACGGGGAGGTGGAAGCGTGCGCAGAGGTGTGGCCTATCTGCTGGCCGTGGCCCTCACGGTGGCCGCGGTCTCGTACACGGCGCTGGCCCAGCCCCGCACCCGGGTGGACATGGTCCGCGCCCGGGGCAAGCTGATCTGCGGCGTCTCCGGCGCCACCCCCGGGTTCTCGTTCCCGGATCCGGTCTCCGGCCGCATGGTGGGATTCGACGCCGACTTCTGCTGGGCCGTGGCCGCGTTTGTGGACGTCCCCGATGTGGAGTTCGTCAACCTCACCTCGGCCAACCGCATTCCGGCCGTGGTGTCCGGCGCGGTGGACGTGGTGTTCCGCACCACCACCGTCACCATCAGCCGGGACGACCAGGTGGACTTCGGACCCGTGACCTTCTACGACGGCCAGCGGCTGCTGGTGCGCGCCGCTTCGCGGATCGCCGGGCTGGACGACCTCAACGGCGCCCGGATCTGCGTCCACTCGGGTACCACCAGCGAGCGGAACATCACGGACCAGATGCGCCAGCGGGGGTTCCGGTTCCAGCTCATCACCTTTGCCGAGGCCAAGCAGGCGTTTGACGGTCTGGTGGCGGGCCGGTGCGACGTGTTCACCACCGACGCGAGCCAGCTGACGGCCTTCCGGTCGACGGCCCCCAACCCGGCGGACTTCAAGATCGTGGGCAAAGAGTTCAGCGACGAGCCGCTGGCCCCCATGTACCAGGAGAACGACTCCAAGTGGGCCGACGTGGTGAACTGGACCGTCTGGGGCGTGATTCTGGGCGAGGAACTGGGCATCACCCAGGCCGTCGCCCGCGACGCCGCCCGGCTGGCCGAGCTGTCGGGCCGCGACCCGGTGGCCAAGAACTTCCTGGAGGCGAAGGGCGGGGCGATGCTGCGGGTCCTGCGGCTGGTGGGCAACTACGGGGAGATCTACGACCGCTACTTTGGTCCCCGCCAGAAGACGGCCATCACCCGCGCGGGGACCCGCAACGACCTGGCCAGCCGGGGCGGGGCCATGACCAGCCGCCCCTTTAGGTAAAGGCCGCGGTAGCGGCCTACCTTATTCCCCTCTCCC
>JAVHLZ010000006.1:0-16195 GCA_031081675.1 Armatimonadota bacterium | reverse complement strand
GGTGGGGAGAGGGCAGGGTGAGGGGCCGATGAGGCGGGCGGGCTCCAGCAGGCCGGAGCCCGCCCGCTACCGGATCCAGGTATGCGGCAACCCACACCGGACAGACAGGCAACTCCCCCCTCGCGGCGGGCCGGCCCGCCCCCGTGGCGGAACGCCCGCATCCTGGCCGCGGCCGCCCAGGTGGTCGTCCTCGCGGCCGTGGCGGGAGGCCTGTGGGCCGCCACCCTCGCCCTGCGGGCCAGCTTCGCCCGTCAGAACATCCGTCTGGACTGGGGGGTCTTCACTCAGCCGGCCGGTTTTGAGCTGTCCGCCCTCACGGTCACCCTGGACCTGCAGACCCTGCATCTCAAGCCCTTCGAGCCCACCGACAGCAACGCCGAGGCCATCATCGCCGGCCTGTTCAACACCGTGCAGGTCGCGGTGGTGGGCATCGTCCTGGCCACGGCCCTGGGCGTCCTGGTGGGGGTGGCCCGCCTGTCCCGCAACTGGCTGGTCGCGCGGCTGAGCCTGGCCTACGTGGAAGCCCTGCGCAACACCCCGCTGCTGGTCCAGCTGTTTTTCTGGTACTTTGCCGTCTTCCTGCAGCTGCCCGACGGCTCGCCGGCCCGCCCGCCGCTGCGGGCGGGCCCGGTGACGCTGACCAACTCGGGGCTGGCGGTGGGCGGGCAGGTGGTGGAGCGGTTCGGACGCCTGGTGGTGGACGGCGGCTACCAGCTCCCTCCGGAACTGGCCGCCCTGGTCATCGGCCTGGCGGTGTACACCTCGGCGTTCATCGGCGAGATCGTGCGGGGCGGCATCCTGGCGGTGCCCCGGGGACAGATGGAGGCGGCCCGCAGCCTGGGGCTCACCTACGGGCAGGCGCTGCGCCACGTGGTCCTGCCCCAGGCCTTCCGCATCGTCATCCCGCCCCTGGGCAACCAGTTCCTGAACCTGACCAAGAACAGCAGTCTGGCCATCGGGATCGGCTACGCCGAGCTGCTGACCGCCGCCAACACGGTCAGCAGCCAGTCGTTCCGCTCCCTGGAGGCGTTCACCGTGGTGACCCTGGCCTACCTGGCCCTGTCCCTGAGCATCGCCGCCGCGCTGAACCTGGTGCGGGCCCGGCTGGCGCTGCCGGGCACCCTGTAGGGAGCCGTCCGTGGCGACGCGCGCCGATGTCCTGGCTGCGCCGGCGGAGCGGCTGACGGTCCGGGAGTGGGCCCGCCGCAACCTCTTCGACGGGGTGGCCAACTCCCTGCTGACGGTGCTCACCGCCGCCGGCGTCCTGGCCGCCGCGGCCTCGGTGGCCCGGTGGGCGGCCCGCGCCCACTGGGCGGTGGTCACCGAGAACCTGCGCTTCTGGCTGGTGGGGCTGATGCCCGTGGAACTGGTCTGGCGCGCCTACTGGGCGGGCGGCCTGGTGGTGGCCATGGCCGCGCTCACCGTCCTGGGTCTGCGGGCGGGGGTGGCCGGCCGGCGCCTGGCCGGGGCGTGGGCCGGCGTTCTGGTGGGCGCGGGGTGGGTGATGTCGCCGGTGCGGCTGGACCAGGTGGGGGGGCTGTACCTCACCGTGCTCCTGGCGGCGGTGGCCATCGGGGCGTCGTTCCCCATCGGGGTGGTGGTCGGTATCGGTCGGGTCAGCCGCCTGCCGGTGGTCCGCGCCCTGGCCACGGTGTACATCGAGGTGATCCGCGGCGTCCCCTTCATCACCGTCCTCCTGTGGTTTTCGGTGTTCGTGACCCTGGTGTCGGGGGACGCCCTGAGCCGGGTCCAGCGGGCCATGGTGGCCATGACGGTGTTCACCTCGGCCTACGTGGCCGAGATCGTCCGCGGAGGCATCCAGTCGGTATCCCGGGGACAGGTGGAGGCGGCCCGCGCCCTGGGGCTGAGCGGGTGGCAGACCATGCGCACCGTGGTCCTCCCCCAGGCCATCACGAACATGATCCCCGCCCTGGTGGGACAGTTCATCAGCCTGTTCAAGGACACGTCCCTGGCGGTCATCATCGGCCTCAGCGAGCTGGTGGGGACCGGGCGGGCGCTGCTGGCCATCACCCGGTATCTCCACGACGTGCAGGAGGTGTACGTCTTCCTGCTGGTGGTGTACTTCGCCTTCACCTCGATCCTCTCGGCCGCCAGCCGCCGGCTGGAGAAGGCCATGGGGCTGGGCGAGCGGTGAGGGCGGCCGGCTCCGGGCTATACTGAAGATGAGGAGAGGTCCATGTCGATGACCCAGGACCGGGTGCACACACCGCCGCCGCGGACCGGCGAGCCCATCATCATCCTGGAGGACGTCCACAAGTGGTTCGGCCGCCTGCACGTCCTGCGGGGGATCAACCTCCAGGTGTGGCCGGGCGAGGTGGTGGTGGTGGCCGGCCCGTCGGGCTCGGGCAAGTCCACCATGATCCGGTGCATCAACCGGCTGGAGAGCCACCAGCGGGGACGGATCGTGGTGGACGGCATCGAGCTCACCGACGACGTGCGCAACATCGACGCCGTGCGCAGCGAGGTGGGCATGGTCTTCCAGTCGTTCAACCTGTTCCCCCACCTCACGGCCCTGCAGAACATCACCCTGGCGCCCCTCGTCGTCCGCCGGTGGCCCCGGGAGCGGGCCGAACGCATCGCCCTGGAGCTGCTGGAGCGGGTCGGCATCCCCGAGAAAGCCCACGCCTATCCCGCCCAGCTGTCGGGCGGCCAGCAGCAGCGGGTGGCCATCGCCCGGGCGCTGGCCATGCAGCCCAAGATCATGCTCTTCGACGAACCGACCTCCGCCCTGGACCCGGAGATGATCCAGGAGGTCCTGGACGTGATGCGGGGCCTGGCGCGGGACGCCGGCATGACGATGATCGTGGTCACCCACGAGATGGGGTTTGCCCGCGAGGTGGCCGACCGCATGGTCTTCATGGACGAAGGGGTCATCGTGGAAGAGGGTCCCCCCGAGCACTTCTTCACCGCTCCCACCCACCCCCGCACGCGCCAGTTTCTGTCGAAGATCCTGCATCAGTAGGGAAAAGGGAAAAAGGAAAAGGGAAAAGGGAGAAGGGAAAAGGGAACAGGGGCTGCAGGGCGTGGTATAATCGGTAGCGACGCGCCCGCGTCAAAAGGAGTGACTGCCGTCGTTGGATCCGTCGAGTAGCCCGTGGGGCTGGGTTCTGCTGGCTGCCTTATTGATTCTGTCGGCGTTCTTCTCGGGATCCGAAACTGCCCTCCTGGCCGCCAACCGGTTGAGGCTGCGCCAGCAGCGCGATGCGGGTGATCCCCGCGCTGCCCGCGTGCTGCGTCTGCTGGAGGATCCCGGGCGGGTGCTGACGGCCCTGCTGGTGGGCAACAACCTGGTCAACATCGCCGCCTCGGTCCTGGCCGCGAGCCTGTTCGTGGACCTGCTGGGGATCCGCCGCGGCCCGTGGGCGGCTGTGGCGGTGATGTCGGTGGTCCTGCTCATCGTCAGCGAGATCACCCCCAAGACGTTTGCCGCCAAGCACGCCGACCGGCTGAGCCTGTGGGTCAGCCGCCCGGTGGCGGCGCTGACCGCGCTGCTGGCCCCGGTGATCCGGGTCCTGTCGGTGGCGAGCAACCTGCTGGTGCGCCCCCTGGGCGGGCGGGTGGACCTGACCTCGCCCCTGGTGACGGAAGAGGAGATCCGGCTGCTGCTGAAGCTCGGCGAAGAGGAGGGGGTCATCGAAAAGGACGAGCGTCAGATGATCCACTCCATCTTCGAGTTCGGGGACAAGGTGGTCCGGGAGGTGATGGTCCCGCGCATCGACATGGTGTGCGTGGAGGACACCACGCCCCTGGAGGGCGTGCTGCGGGTCGTCATCGAGGAAGGGCACTCCCGCATCCCGGTTTACCGCGAGACCATCGACCAGATCGTCGGGGTGGTGCACGTCAAAGACCTGCTCAGCCACATCCGGGCCGGCCACAACGCCCTCCCGGTGCGGGAGGTCATGCGGCCGGCGTTCTTCGTGCCCGAGAGCAAGCGGCTGGACGACCTGTTCCGGGAGATGCGCCGCCGGCGGACCCACATGGCCATCGTGGTGGACGAGTACGGCGGCACGGCCGGCCTGGTGACGGTGGAAGACCTGCTCGAGGAGATCGTGGGGCCGATCCTGGACGAGTACGACGTGGAGGAGAAGCTGTTCGAGCAGGTGGACGCCCACACCGCCCTGGTGGACGGGCGCATGAGCCTGGAAGAGGTCAACGAGCTGATGGGGCTGCACCTGCCCACTGGCGAGGTGGACACGGTGGGCGGATTCGTCTTCGCGCTGCTGGGTCACGTCCCCCAGCAGGGGGAGACGGTGACCGTCGGCGACGTGGAGATCGTGGTCGAGAAGCTGGAGGGCCACCGGATCGCCCGCGTCCGGATCACCCGCAAGGTGCCGGCGGGCCCCCTGCGGCCGTGAAGGGGGCCGCCCCACCGCCGGGAGGCGTGCGGTCCTCGATGCGTGCCCGCCTGCGCCGCTACTTCATCACCGGCCTCATCGTGGTCCTGCCCCTGGCGGTCACCCTCAACGTCCTGCTGTGGGCGCTGCGGGTGCTGGACGGCCTGCTGGGCCAGTTCTTCGTCCCCCTGATCGGCACCCGGATTCCCCTGCTGGGCCTGCTGACCCTGCTGGTGGTGATCCTGGTCTCCGGCATGCTGGCCACCAACATGCTGGGCCGGCGGGTGGTGGAGCTGGTCGACCGGCTGATGCTGCGCATCCCCCTGGCCCGCAGCGTCTACTCGGCGGTCAAGCAGCTCACCGACAGCCTGTTCCTGCAGCGGCGGTCCGCCTTTCAGCGGGTGGTCCTGATCGAGTGGCCCCGGCGGGGCATCTACACGGTGGGGTTCGTGACCGGAGAGAGCGTGGGCGAACCCCAGGAGCGGACCCCCGAGCGGGTGCTCAACGTGTTCGTGGTGACCACGCCCAACCCCACCACCGGCTTTCTGGTGCTGGTGCCCGAAGACCAGGTGATCCCCCTGGAGATGTCCGTGGAGGACGCCCTCAAGATGGTGATGTCGGGAGGGATCGTCACCCCCTCCCACCCGCTGACGGTGGCGGGCCCCACGGCGGCCAGGCGCCCATGACGCGGCGGGGGACCCGCGCCCGCGGGCTGGCGGAACTGATCGAGGCCGCCTCGCAGGCCCGGCGGCACGCGTATGCGCCGTACTCGGGCTTCCGGGTGGGGGCGGCGGTGCGCACCGCCGACGGGTCCATCTACACCGGGTGCAACGTGGAGAACGCGTCCTACTCCCTGTCCCACTGCGCCGAGCGGGTGGCCATCCACCGGGCGGTGGCGGACGGCCACCGCCGCGTGGTGGAGGTGGCGGTGGTGGCCGACGGAGACGATCCGGCGATGCCCTGCGGCGCCTGCCGCCAGGTGATGGCGGAGTTCGGCGTCCGGCGGGTGGTGGCGGCCACGCCCGGCGGCCGCGTCCGGGTGCGGTCGCTGCGCCGCCTGCTGGCGGAACCGTTTCTGGCCGACCGCCTGCCCCGGCGACGGGTACGGTGAAGGTTGAAGGTCGGAGGCTGGAGGGTGAAAGGGGGAGGGACGTCCTTCCGGACCCCGCATCCCGGCACTCGGATCCCCGATTCCCGATTCCGGCTCCCGGCAGTTCCCCGCCCCCCGACCACCGCTCGGGCTTCGTGGCCGTGGTGGGCCGCCCCAACGTGGGCAAGTCCACGCTGGTCAACCGATTGGTGGGGCACAAGGTGGCCATCACCGCCCCGGTCCCCCAGACCACCCGCAGCCGCCTCGCCGCCATCCTGACCCTCCCGCACGCCCAGCTGGTCTTCGTCGACACCCCCGGACTGCACCAGCCCCGGCACCGGCTGGGGCAGTGGATGGTCGAGACCGCCGTCCGGGCGGTGGCCGACGCCGACGCGGTGGCGTGGGTGGTGGACGCCTCCGAGGGCGTGACCGCAGAGGACGAGGAGGTGGCCGCCCGGCTGCGGGCCCAGGCGGCGCCGGTGGTGGCGGTCCTCAACAAGGTGGACCGGACCGATCCGGCCGGCCTGGCCGCCGTCCAGGACCGGGTCGCCGGCCTGGGGACGTGGACAGCGGTCCTGCCGGTCTCCGCCCTGACCGGCGCCGGCCTGGACCGGCTGGTGGAGACCCTGGTGGGCCTGCTGCCGGTGGGGCCGCCGTACTACCCCCCGGACATGGTGACCGACCAGCCCGAGCAGTTCCTGGCCCGGGAGCTCATCCGGGAGGCCGCCATCCACCTGACCCGGGAGGAGGTCCCCCACGGCATCGCCGTCGAGATCGAGGAGTTCGCCCCCCGGGAGGGGACGGACGTGGTCTACATCCGGGCCACCCTGCACGTGGAGCGGGAGTCCCACAAGAAGATCCTCATCGGCCGGGACGGGCGCATGCTGCGGGAGGTCGGCCGGAGGGCGCGGCAGGAGATCGAGGCGCTGCTGGGCCGCCGGGTGTACCTGGACCTGTGGGTCAAGACGACCCCGCGCTGGCGCGACCAGGACGCCGTGGTGAGGCGGCTGTATCCGCAGTAGGGAAGAGGGAAGAAGCAAGAGGGAAGAGGCGGGGAGGGCAGGAAGAAGCCCACGCATCTTGGCCGGGGGTGTGGGCGTGTACGTCAGCACCATCCTGCGCGCGGCCATCGTCGACAGCGAGGGAACCCGTCTGGGTGTCCTGGGGGACGTGGCGGTGGACCTGCGGGATCCCCTGCCCCGGGTCACCGGGCTGTGGATGCGCGGGGACCGCAGCAAGGTGGCGCTGATCCCCTGGGAGGCGGTGGACCGCCTGGGCCCGGGGGAGGTGAGGCTGCGGGTGGCCCGCCGCCACCTCCAGCCGCGCCCGCTGCAGCCGGAGGAGATGCTGCTGGGAGACCTGCTGGACACCCAGGTGGTGGACACCGACGGGCTGAAGGTGGTCCGGGTCAACGACCTGCAGCTGTCCCCGGCCGAGGGGTCCCTGCGGCTGTCGGCCGTGGACGTGGGGACGGCGGGACTGCTGCGGCGCGTGGGCCTGGAACGGGCGGCGCGGTGGGTCGCCGGCCTGCTGGGACGGCAGCTGCCGGAGCGGCTCATCCCCTGGGCGATGGTCGCGGCGTTTGCGGGCCCGCGGACGGCGGTGCGCCTGAGCATCTCCCGGCAGAGGCTGCGGGAGATCCACCCGGCCGACCTGGCAGCGCTGATGGCCGACCTGGACCGGGCCGAGCGGGTCGAGGTGGTGGCCGCCCTGGGCCACGAGCAGGCGGCGGAGGCCCTGGCCGAGGCCGCGCCCCAGGTGCAGGCCGACGTGATGCGCACCCTGCCCACCGACGTGGCCGCCGACATCCTGGAGGAGATGGCGCCCGACGACGCCACCGACATCCTCACCGACCTGCCCCCCGAGCGGGCCCAGGAACTGATCAGCCACATGGCCCCCGAGGAGGCCCGCGACGTCCGGACGCTGCTCCAGTATCCCGAGGGCACGGCCGGCAGCGTGATGACCACCGAGGCGATCGCCCTGCCCCGGGACCTGACGGTGGACCAGACCCTCCAGCGGCTGCGCGCCCTGGCTCCCCGAGCCGAACACATCTACTACCTGTACGTGGTGGACGGCGCCGGCCGCCTGGTGGGGGTCCTGCCCCTGCGGGCGCTGATCGTGGCCAGTCCCGCCACCCCCATCGCGGAGATCATGACCCCTCAGGTGGTGACGCTGCACCCCGACGACGACCTGGAGACGGTGGCCGCGGCCCTGACCACCTACGACCTGCTGGCCCTGCCCGTGGTGGATCCCGACGGCCGGCTGCTGGGGGTGGTGACGGTCGACGACGTCATGGACGTGGTCCTGCGCAAAGGCCGCCGCCGGGTCCCGCCCCGGTTCCGCCGGCGCGCCCGGAGACGGCGGTGATCTTCTCCCGCCGGCGCCGGGCACCCGCAGACGCCCGGGTCGGTCTGCCCGGGCGGGGGTGGCTCGCCGCACGCTGGGCCCGCCTGGCCGCGTTCGCGGCTGTCATGGGCCCCGGGATCATCACCGGCAACGTGGACAACGACGCCAACGGCATCGCCACCTACTCGGTGGCGGGGGCTGCCTTCGGCTACCGGCTGCTGTGGACGCTGCTGCTCTCGACCGTGGCCCTGGCCGTGGTCCAGGAGATGGTAGCCCGGATGGGGGCGGTGACGGGCAAGGGGCTGGCCGACCTGATCCGGGAACGCTTCCGGGTCCGGACCACCGTCCTGGTCATGGGCGTCCTGGTCGTGGCCAACTGGGCCAACACCGTGGGAGACTTCGCCGGCGTGGCGGGTGCGGCCGAGATCTTCGGCATCAGCCGCTACCTGGCGGTGCCGCTGGCGGCCGCGGCGGTGTGGCTCCTCGTGGTGCGCGGCACCTACCGCCGGGTGGAGCGGGTGTTCCTGGCCGCCACCCTGGTCTACGCGACCTACGTGGCGTCGGCGGTCCTGGCCCGCCCGCCCTGGGGGGAGGTCCTGCGGGCGACGGTGACCCCGGCGTTCTCCCGCGACCCCGCGTTCGTGGCCATGGCCATCGGCGTGGTGGGGACCACCATCGCGCCGTGGATGCAGTTCTACCAGCAGGCCGCCGTGGTGGACAAGGGGCTGACCGTCCGGGACTACCCCCAGGTGCGGCTGGACACCTACCTGGGCATGCTCACCACCAACCTGGTGGCGTTCTTCATCGTCGTGGCCTGCGGTGCCACCCTCTACGTCCACGGGACGCCGATCAGCACCGCCGCCGACGCCGCGCGGGCCCTGGAGCCGCTGGCCGGCCGGTACGCCGCGGGGCTGTTCGCCGCCGGGCTGCTGAACGCCGCCGTCTTCTCCGTGGCCATCATTCCCCTGTCCACGGCCTACGCCGTGTGCGAGGCCTTCGGGTGGGAGGCCGGCCTGGACCGGTCCGTCGGGGAGGCGCCGGTGTTCTTCGGCCTGTTCACCGGGGTCCTGGTGGCCTCGGCCCTGGTCATCCTGATCCCGGGCCTGCCCCTGGTCCGGGTCATGGTCCTCTCCCAGGTCCTCAACGGCATCCTGCTGCCCGCCGTCCTCGCCGTCATCATCCTCCTGGTGAACGACCCGGCGGTGATGGGCCCCCACGTCAACACGCCGGCGGCCAACGCGGTGGCGGGAGTCACCGTCGCCGGCATGGCGATCCTCAGCCTGCTGCTGGTCGCCGCCTTCTGAGCGATGCCCGTCTACAGGGTCGAGGCCATCGTGCTGCGCCGCACCCCGCTGGGTGAGGCCGACCGGGTGGTGACCCTGTTCTGCCGCGACCAGGGGAAGGTGGCGGCCGTGGCCCGCGGGGCGCGCCGTCCGGGCAGCCGCCTGGCCGGCCGCCTGGAGCCATTTTCCCGCGTCCGGGCGCTGCTGGCGGTGGGACGCACCCTGGATGTGGTGACTCAGGTGGAGGTGGTGGCCTCCCGGGCCCGGCTGCGGGAGGACCTGGACCGGCTCAGCGCCGCCGCCTTCGCGGTGGAGGTGGTGGACCGGGCCACCGACGAGCGCCAGCCGGCCCCGGAGATGTTCGACGTCCTCGACCGCGCCCTGGGCGCCATCGAGACCGGCGACCCCGAGCTGGCGGCCCTGTGGGCGGCGGCGCAGGTCCTGGTCCGCAGCGGCTACGCTCCGCAGCTCGCCCGCTGCCAGGTGTGCGGCCGGGCCGCCCCGGCCGGGGCGCTGAGCCTGGCCCTGGGCGGCGTGCTCTGCGGCGCCCACCGCCAGCGGGATCCCGCCGCGGAACCGCTGTCGGCCCGGGCGCGCGGTGCTCTGGAGCACCTGCTGGACGCCGCCGCGCCGCCAGAGGACCCCGCCGCCTGGGACCGGCGCGTGCGGGAGGAGGTGGGGCGGGCGCTGCGCCGCTACCTGGAATACCGGCTGGAGACCACCCTGCGCGTGCCCGCCGTGGCGCGCCGGCTGGGGGTGTCACCCGCGCCGCGGCCGGGCTCCGCCGACCGTCCGCATCACCCGCCGGCGGAGGGGGACCGACAGGAGGAGGGCTGATCGGGTGGCGATCCGACAGACGTCGTCCGGCGGTGTGCTATAGTGGCGGGTGGAGGTGACAGGCGGTGGAGCTGGACCTGGAGCGGGCGCGACGGGCGTTGTTGCAGCTGGGCACGGCGCTGGAGGAGGCGCGGGGGGTCGTCCGGCCCGGTCCCGACGGCGTGGTGCGGCTCAAGACCGAGGACCGGGTGATCGAGCTGCCGGTGTCGTGGGCGGTGGCCGGGGCGGTGGCGTTCGCGGTGGCCGCCGTCCTCAGCAGCGTCCCGATGCCGTCGGTGCGGCGGCGGGAGCGGGAGCGGTCCGAAGAACCCCTGGGGATCGGGTAGGGAGCGGAGAGAAAAGACCGTTGAACCGTTGAAACGTTGAACCGTTGAAGCGTTGAAACGTCAGCCACGATGTTCCAACGATCCAACGTTTCAACGTTCCAACGTTTGAACGTTCCAACGTTTCACCCACCCGGGTGATCCGATGACCTTTCAGGACGTGATCATGGCCCTGGAGCGGTACTGGGCGGCCCGGGGCTGTCTCATCGAGCAGCCCTACGACCTGGAGGTGGGGGCGGGGACGATGCACCCGGCCACGTTCCTCCGCTCGCTGGGCCCCGAGCCCTGGCGGGTGGCCTACGTGCAGCCGTCCCGCCGCCCGGCCGACGGGCGCTACGGGGAGAACCCCCACCGGCTGTTCAAGCACTACCAGTACCAGGTGATCCTCAAGCCCTCTCCCGACGACGTCCAGGACCTGTACCTGGCCAGCCTGGCGGCCCTGGGCATCCGCCTGCGGGAGCACGACGTGCGGTTCCTGGAGGACGACTGGGAGTCGCCGACCCTGGGGGCCGCGGGGCTGGGCTGGCAGGTGTTCCTGGACGGCAACGAGATCACCCAGTTCACCTACTTCCAGCAGATGGGCGGCCTGGAGGTGCGCCCCGTGGCCGCCGAGATCACCTACGGCCTGGAGCGCATCACCATGTACATCCAGGGGCGGTCCAGCGTCTACGACATCGAGTGGGCGCCCGGCATCACCTACGGGGAGGTGCGCCGGCAGGAGGAGGCCGAGCAGTCGGCGTACGCCTTCGACCACGCCGACGTGCCCGCGCTGCGGGACGCCTTCGCCAGCAGCGAGCGGGAGGCCGGCCGGCTGCTGGATCTGGGCCTGGTCCTGCCGGCGTACGACCACGTGCTGAAGTGCTCGCACCTGTTCAACCTGCTGGACGCCCGCGGGGCGATCACGGTGGCCGAGCGCACGGCCCTGATGGCGCGGTGCCGGGCCCTGGCCCGCCGGTGCGCGGAGCGCTACGTGGCCCGGCGGGCCGAGCAGGGCTATCCCCTGCTGCGGGAGGCGCCTGTGGCCGCCCGCACCCGCTGATGCCCGACCTGCTGCTGGAAATCGGGACCGAGGAGCTCCCTCCGCGGGAGATCGCGCCGGCTCTGGAGCAGCTGGCCTCCGGCATCGCGCAGGCGCTGCGGTCGCTGCGCCTGAAGGCGGGACCCGTGCGGACCTACGGGACCCCGCGCCGGCTGGCGGCCGTGGTCCGCCAGGTGGCGCCCCGCCAGGCGCCCGCCGTGCGGGAGGTGCGGGGGCCGGCGGCCCACGTGGCCTTCGACAGCCGCGGCCAGCCCACCGAGGCGGCCCGGGGATTCGCCCGCAGCCAGGGCGTCCCGGTGGAGCAGCTGCAGGTGCGGGAGTCCGACGGCCGCCGGTACGCGGTGGCGGTCCTCGCCGAGCCCGGGCGGCCGGCCGCCGAGGTCCTGCCCGCGGCCCTGGAGGAGGTGGTCCGGGGCCTGTCCTTCTCCAAGACCATGCGGTGGGGAGACGGGGAGGCGCGCTTTGCCCGCCCCATCCGGTGGGTGGTGGCCCTGTGGGGGCGGCAGGTCCTGCCGCTGCAGGTGGCCGGGGTACAGTCCGGGGCGCTGACGGTCGGCCACCGGGTCCTGGACGGCGGGCGGCGCCGCCGGATTCCGTCGCCGGCCGACTACGTGCGGGTCCTGCGGGCGGCGGGCGTGATGGTCGACCCGGCCCGCCGGCGCCGGGTCATCACCGCGCAGGCTGCGGCCCTGGCCCGGGCGGTGGGCGGGGCGCCGGTGCTGGATCCGTCGCTGCTGGACGAGGTCGTGATGAGCGTGGAGCACCCCCAGGTCTTCCGGGGATCGTACAGCGAGCAGTTCCTGGACCTGCCGCGGCCGGTGCTGGTGACGGTGATGCAGCACCACCAGAAGTACTTCGCCGTGGAGGCCGAGGGCGGGCGGCTGCTGCCGTACTTCATCGCGGTGCGGGACGGCGACCGGGTCCACCTGGACACCGTGCGCCGGGGCCACGAGTGGGTCCTGCACGCCCGCCTGGCCGACGCCCGCTTCTTCTTCGAGGACGACCGCCGCCACCGGCTGGAGGAGCACGCCCGCCGGCTGGAGGGGGTGGTGGTGCACGAGCGCCTGGGGACGATGGCCGACAAGACCCGCCGGATCACCGCCCTGGCCCGCCACCTGGCGGCGCGGATGCTGCTGGACGGCCACACCACCGAGGCCCTGCTGCGGGCGGCCACCCTGTGCAAGGCCGACCTGGTCACCAAGATGGTGGGGGAGTTTCCCGAGCTGCAGGGCGTGGTGGGACAGATCTACGCGGAACTGGACGGCGAGCCGGCGGAGGTGGCCCGGGCCATCGGGGAGCACTACCGGCCCGCCGGAGCCTCCGACAGCCCGCCGCGCACGCGCCTGGGAGCACTGCTGGGCCTGGCCGACCGGGTGGACACGCTGGTGGGCGGGCTGGCCGCGGGGCTGGCTCCCACCGGCTCGGCCGACCCCTACGGCCTGCGCCGGGTGGCCCAGGGCGTGGTGGAGATCGTCCTCATGCTGGGAGAGCGCATTCCCCTCGACGACCTGTGCCGGGCGGCCGCGGAGCCCTTCGGCGTCCCCGAGGCCGCCGAGCAGGCCCTGGAGATCCTCCGCCAGCGCCTGCGCGCCTCGCTGGTGGAGCGCGGGCTGCGGCCGGACCTGGTGGACGCGGCCGTGGCGGTCAGCGGCGCCGACCTGCTGGCCGCCGCCGAGCGGGCGCGGGCGCTGCAGGAGGCCTCCGGCCGGCCCGAGTGGGGACGACTGCTGACGGCCGCCGAGCGGGCCGCCCGCATCCTCACTCCGGAGGCGGCCCCGCAGGTGGATCCCGCCCTGTTTGAGAGCGCGGCGGAAGCCGATCTCTACCGGGAGGTGGAGCAGCTCCGCCCCCGGCTGCGGCAGGCCGCCGAATCCGGCGACTACCTGCAGGCGGTGGAGGCGCTGGCCGGCGTGCCGGCGCTGGTGGACCGCGTCTTCGACGAGGTGCTGGTGATGGCTCCGGATGCCCGGGTGCGCGCCAACCGGCTCGCGCTGCTGCGGGCGGTGGTGGACCTGTTCCGGACGGTGGGGGACTTCTCCCGGATCAGTGCGGTTCCGGAGGCTCCGGCCGCCGTCGCGGCGGGCCCGCCATCCCGGGCGGCGGAGGCCGCATCGCGGCGCGACACCCGGAGACACGCAGCGAGACTCTCCACGGAGAGGTGAACCATGGCGGAGGTACGTCGTCGTCGTTCTGGATCCAGCGCGGCCCGCACCGCCGCCCGGACCCGCGCGGCGGTCCGGCCGCCGGTGCGCCGGCGGAAGTTCAGCGGCCGGTGGACCCTCCTGTTCGAGGAAGGGGACGCCACCATGCGGGACCTGCTGGGCGGCAAGGGGGCCGGCCTGGCCGAGATGAGCCGCATCGGGCTGCCCGTGCCGCCCGGCTTCACCATCACCACCGAGGCCTGCCTGGAGTACTACCGGCGCGACCGCCAGTTCCCGCCCGGGCTGATGGACGAGGTGCGCCAGAAGATGCGCGTCCTGGAGGAGCGCACGGGCAGGCGGTTCGGCGATCCGTCGGCGCCGCTGCTGGTCTCGGTGCGCTCGGGCGCCAAGTTCAGCATGCCCGGGATGATGGACACCGTCCTCAACCTGGGCCTCAACCCCCGGACCTGCGAGGGGCTGGCCCGGGCCACGGGCAACCCGCGGTTCGCCTACGACTCCTACCGGCGCTTCATGCAGATGTTCGGCAACGTGGTCCTGGGCATCAAGCACGAGCTGTTCGAGCAGGCCCTCCAGGCCCGCAAGCAGGCCCGGGGCGTGACCCAGGACGTGGACCTGACCGCCGACGACCTGGCCGCCCTGCTGGAGGACTACCGGCGCATCGTGCGCGAGCAGACCGGGCGGGACTTCCCCGACGACCCCTGGGAGCAGCTGGAAATGGCCATCCGGGCGGTCTTCGAGTCGTGGAACAACCCCCGGGCGGTGACCTACCGGACCGTGCACCGCATCCCCCACGACCTGGGCACCGCGGTGAACGTCCAGGTGATGGTGTTCGGCAACCTGGGGCCCACCTCGGGCACCGGCGTGGCCTTCACCCGCAACCCCGCCACCGGCGAGAAGAAGGTCTACGGCGAGTACCTGCTCAACGCCCAGGGCGAGGACGTGGTGGCGGGCCTGCGCACCCCCCAGCCCATCGAGAACCTGGCCCGCGAGATGCCCGACGTCCACCGGCAGTTCCTCCAGGTGTGCGAGCTGCTGGAGCGGCACTACCGGGACGTGCAGGACGTGGAGTTCACCATCGAAAACGGCCGGCTGTACCTGCTGCAGACCCGCAGCGGCAAGCGCACCGCCCAGGCGGCGGTGAAGATCGCCGTGGACATGGTCCACGAGGGCCTGATCTCCCGGGAGGAGGCGCTGCTGCGGGTGGAGCCCGCGTCCCTGGAGCAGCTGCTGCACCCGCGCCTGGACCCCCAGGCGCCCCGCCGGGTGATCGGGCGCGGGCTGGCGGCCAGCCCCGGGGCGGCGTCGGGCGCCGTGGTCTTCGACGCCGACGAGGCGGTGCGGGTGGCGGCCCAGCGGCCGGTGATCCTGGTGCGCCCCGAAACCAGCCCCGACGACATCCACGGGCTGGTGGCCGCCCGGGGCGTGCTGACCAGCCGGGGCGGCATGACCAGCCACGCCGCCATCGTGGCCCGGGGCATGGGCAAGCCGGCGGTGGTGGGCGCCGAGGGCGTGCGCATCGACGAGCACGCCCGGCTGTTCACCAGCGGCGACGTGGTGGTCCGGGAAGGCGACGTGATCACCATCGACGGCAGCACGGGGGAGGTGATCCTGGGCGAGGTGCCCGTCATCGAGCCCCAGCTGACCGGCGAGATCCAGGAGCTGCTGTCCTGGGCCGACCAGGTGCGCCGGCTGGGGGTGCGGGCCAACGCCGACTACCCCCGGGACGCCCGCACGGCCGTGGAGTTCGGCGCCGAGGGCATCGGGCTGTGCCGCACCGAGCACATGTTCATGGAGGAAGACCGCCTGCCCATCATGCAGCGCATGATCATGGCGGCCACCGAGGAGGAACGCCGGGCCGCCCTGGACCAGCTGCTGGTCTTCCAGAAGGAGGACTTCAAGGGCATCTTCCGCGAGATGCGCAACCGCCCGGTGATCATCCGCCTGCTGGACCCGCCCCTGCACGAGTTCCTGCCGCGCCTGGAAGACCTGCTGGTGGAGGTCACCGAGCTGCGGCTGCGGGGCGACGGCGAGCGGCTGAAGGAGAAGGAGGCCCTGCTGCACCGGGTGCGGGCCCTGCACGAGTTCAACCCGATGCTGGGCCTGCGCGGGTGCCGGCTGGGCATCCTGTACCCCGAGATCAACGAGATGCAGGTGCGGGCCATCCTCCAGGCGGCCATCGAGCTGCGGCGGGAGGAGGGCGTGGAGGTCATCCCCGAGATCATGATCCCCCTGGTGGGCCACCCCAACGAGCTGCGGGTGGTCCGCCAGCAGCTGGAGGCCATCGCCCGGCAGATGGTGGAGGAGTCCGGGGTGCCGGTGCGCTACATGTTCGGGACCATGATCGAGATCCCCCGCGCCTGCCTGGTCGCCGACCAGATCGCCGAGCTGGCCGAGTTCTTCTCCTTCGGGACCAACGACCTCACCCAGACCGTGTTCGGGTTCAGCCGGGACGACGCCCAGGCCAAGTTCCTGCACGTCTACCTGCAGAAGGGCATCCTGTCCGAGGACCCCTTCGCGGTCCTGGACCAGGAGGGCGTGGGCCGGCTGATGGAGATGGCCACCCAGCTGGGGCGCCGCCGGCGTCCGGACCTGGAGGTGGGGATCTGCGGCGAGCACGGCGGCGAGCCCTCGTCGGTGGAGTTCTGCCACCGGATCGGGCTGGACTACGTCTCCTGCTCCCCCTACCGCGTGCCGGTGGCGCGCCTGGCGGCGGCGCACGCGGCTCTGCGGGAGAAGGTGGCGGTGAGCCGGGACGTGTAG
>JAVHLZ010000005.1:12880-112465 GCA_031081675.1 Armatimonadota bacterium | reverse complement strand
TTAGCCCTTCTCCCGGGAGGACCGGAGGAGCAAGTGCCGCGCCAGAGCCAGCAGGGCCGCCCGGTCGGCGGGCGACAGCCGCCGTGCGATGACCAGCAGCTCGGCCACCACAAGCGCCTCCCGGTCCGGCGACCCGCTGTCCCGGCCACCGGAGCCTCCCGGCTCGAACAGCGGGAGCGGCCGCCCGCCGCGCAGGGGTAGCTGCACGGCGACCAGGCGGTCGTCGTCGGGCGGGGCGGAGATTTCCTCGACGTACTGCATGAGGGCGGCGCTTCCGACCCCCAGCGCCCGGGCCAGCCGGGCCAGGATGTCCGCCGACGGGCGCTTGAGGCCCCGCTCGACCTCGTGGAGATACGAGCGGGAGATGCGGGCCAGGCGTGCCAGCTCCTCCCGGGAGAGGCCGCGGGAAGTGCGCAGTGTCTCGATGGCCCGGCCGAAGTCCAGCCGGGAGCGGGAAGCGCGTCGCGGGGCGGTATCCGGCATCGGGGTAGGGACCAAATTCCACCAGTTCAGTTGGCCGCCCGATGGCCCGGTCCTGCCCCATCCGCAGGCTCCAGGGGCTTCTGCCTTCGCCGGCCTCGCCGTCCGACCCCGGCGTCCCCGCTCGTCCTCCGACCGCCGGACAGGCCGGCGCTGTCGCGCGAAAGCGAGCGTCGCTTGTGGCGCTTTCGCGCGACAGTACGACGGGCGGCATCGGGGGAGGAGCCCGACTGCTCACATTCGCGCGAACGTGAGCCCGCCAGTGTCGCGCGAAAGCGGGCTGGATGCCCCCCTTCCTCGGCGGAGATGACCCGTCGGGCAGGGGAGGAAGGCTGCGGTTCCGCACCGAACGTCCCCTCGAACACCAATTCGCCTGACGCCGTACCACTCGTCGGAGCGCGCACGTGCTGAACATGGTTGTCCTGGGCCTGGTCCAGGGCTTCACCGAGTTTCTCCCGGTCAGCAGCACCGCCCATCTGCTGTTTGCCGAAGCGCTGCTGGGAATCCGCCGGCCGGGCATCCTCCTGGAGGCGGTCCTGCACCTGGGTACCGCCGCCGCCGCGGCAATCCTGTTCTGGGGCGACGTCCGCCGCCTGGTGGCAGGGTGGGTATTGTCGGTGCAGCGGCGGTCGGACCCGGCCCTGGTAGCCTACGGGCGCGTGGCCTGGGTGATCATTCTGATCACCGCCATCACCGCCGCCCTCGGCCTCGCCTTCCGGGACCCGCTGGAGCGGATGTTCAGCTCGGTGCGCGGCACCGCCGTGCAGCTGATGGCCACGGGCCTCATCCTCCTGGTGGCGCGGGAGCGCAGCGGCCGCGCCTGGACTGACGCGACCGCCGCCGACGGGGTCGCCGTCGGGTTGGCCCAGGCCGCCTCCATCATCCCGGGCCTGTCGCGCTCGGGCACCACCATCGCCGCCGCCCTGTGGCGGGGGATGCGGCGTGATGACGCTGCCCGGCTGTCGTTCCTGGCGGCTATCCCGGCGGTGGCGGGGGCGGGTCTGGTGGGGCTGGCGGACCTTTCCCTGGGCGAGGCGATGGGCTATACTCCGGCGCAGTTGCTGGTCGGCTTTGCCGTCTCGCTGGCCAGCGGCGCGGCTGCCATCCGCTGGCTGCTGTGGGCGGTGCGCCGGGGCCAGCTGCGGTACTTCGGCATCTACTGCGTGGCCGCCGGCGCGGTGGTACTGGTCATCGGAGGAGGACGGTAGCGTGGCGCGCAGGAAACGGTCCCGCTCCCGCGCCCGGTCGGCGGGCGCGATCCTGCTGGTCGGGGGACTGGTGCTGGCGCTGTCCTTTGTGCCCGGGGCCACCGGGGTGGCCGAGGTCCTGGGACGAGTTCAGCGGCTGCTGCTGGGGCGCCTGGCCTGGCTGATTCCCGCCAGCCTGGCCGTAGGGGGGATCGCCCTCCTGGTCGCACCGGGCCGGTCCGGGACCGGCCTCCGGGCGGCCGGGGTGGCGCTGGTGGCGACCGCGGCGGCGGGGGCCATCCACGCACGCGTGCCGGCCGGGGCGGAACTGGCCGAAGGGCTGCGGGGTGGAGGGGCCGGCCTTGTGGGAGGGGCCCTCCTGTGGGGCCTGCGCCGCGCTCTGGGACATCTCGGCGCCTGGGTGGCCCTGTCCCTGCTGGCCGCATGGGGGGTCCTGTGGGCCGGTCGGTTCGACCTGGCCGTGGTCGTCGCAGGGGCGTGGGCCGCCCTGCGGTGGGCGGTCGGCGCGGCTCTGATGGGCCTGACGTCCGTCGTCCGAGGGGTGGTGGCAGCGACGGCGGCCCTGGGCGTGGCCGCGCGGGCGCTGGCGGCGGCCGTGGTTGACGGGGTGGTCGCCTCCGCCCGCCGGGTCGCGGACGCCGGACGTCGCGCGCGGGCGGTGGTGGCCGAGCGCGCGCGGGTCGTGGAATCGGCTCTGTCACATCCCGCGTCTCCGGCGCCCGCGTCCGCCACTCCCGCTCCAGCCCCGGAGGCTCCTCCCGTGGTCGGGCGGGCGACGGAGAACCTGGAGCCTCCGCCCGCACCGGCGCGGGCCCGGTCTGCCCGGAGGGGCCGCGGGTCCGGCCAGCCTCCGGCGCAGGCCCAGCAGGAGTCCCTGGACCTGCAGGTGCCCACCGGCGGCTACGCGCTGCCGCCGCTGTCGCTGCTGGCAGACCTGCCGGCGGCGTCTCGCGGCCGCAGCCGCTCCGACCCCGCCGAGACGGCGCGCCTGCTGGAGCAGACCCTGGCCAGCTTCGGGGTGGAGGTCAAGGTCGTGCGCTGGGAGCAGGGGCCGGTGGTGACCCGCTTTGAGGTCCAGCCGGCGCCGGGGGTGCGGGTGGGCAAGATCAGCAGCCTGGCTAACGACATCGCCCTCGCCCTGGCCAGCGGCAGCGTGCGCATCGAGGGTCCCATCCCGGGCCGGTCGGCGGTGGGCATCGAGGTCCCCAACCAGAAGACGGCCCTGGTGCACATCAAAGAGATCCTCGGCAGCGAGGAGTACCAGCGCGCCCAGGGTCCCCTGGTGGTGGCCCTGGGCAAGGACATCGCCGGCCATCCCATCGTCGCCGACCTGACCGAGATGCCCCACCTGCTGATTGCGGGCGCCACGGGGTCGGGCAAGTCGGTGATGCTCAACGCCATCATCGCCGGGCTGCTGTTCCGGTGCACGCCTTTGGACCTGCGGCTGCTGCTCATCGACCCCAAGCGGGTGGAGTTCGCCCACTATGCCAACATCCCGCACCTGCTGGCCCCGGTGGTGACCAACCCCCGGGCCGCCGCCGGCGCCCTGCGGGAGATGCTGCGGGAGATGGAAGAGCGCTTCGAGCGGTTTGCGGCCACCGGCACCCGCAACATCCAGACCTACAACCAGATCCCGGGCGGGGAACGGCTGCCCTACATCGTCATCGTGGTGGACGAGCTGGCCGACCTGATGATGGTGGCCCCCGCCGACTTCGAGGACGTCATCTGCCGGCTGGCCCAGATGACCCGGGCCACCGGCATCCACCTGGTGGTGGCCACCCAGCGGCCGTCGGTGGACGTGATCACGGGCCTCATCAAGGCCAACATCCCCTCCCGGATCGCTTTTGCCGTCAGCAGCCAGGTGGACAGCCGCACCATCCTGGACGCGCCGGGCGCCGAAAAACTGCTGGGCAAGGGGGACATGCTGTTTCTGCCCATCGGGGCGGCGCGGCCCACCCGCGCCCAGGGCGCGTTCATCGCCGACAGCGAGATCCAGGCGCTGGTCGCCTGGTGGAAGGCCCAGGGCCGCCCGGCGTTCGACCAGGACCTGCTGGCCGCCGAGCAGGCCACCGAGTCCGGCGACGGCGACGGGGACGCCCTGCTGGAGGAGGCCGCCCGCCTGGTGGTGCGGGCGGGGTACGGCTCGGTGTCGCTGCTGCAGCGCAAGATGAAGATCGGCTACGTGCGGGCGGCCCGCCTGGTGGACCAGCTGGAAGAACGCGGCATCGTCGGCCCCGCCCAGGGCAGCAACCCCCGGGAGGTCCTGGTGGGTCTGGACGAGCTGGAGCGGCTGCTCAAGAAGTCCTGACCGGCCCCGCCCACGCTCACTCGCGGGCGTAGGGCCGGCCCACGGTGCTGGGAAAGCGCCGGCGGCCGATCACCGCCGCCACCACCACCAGGGTGGTGAGATAGGGGATCATGCTCACGAAGTAAAAGGGGATCCGCTCCTTCACCCCCGGAGTGACAGCCACCGCCGAGGCGAAGCCGTCCGCCAGCCCGAACAGCAGCGCCGCCCCCAGGGCCAGCAGCGGCTCCAGCCCGGCAAAGACCACGCAGGCCAGGGCGATGAAGCCCCGCCCGGCCGAGATCTCCTTCACCAGCGCCCCGAACCAGCCCAGGGGCAGAAACGCCCCGCCCACCCCGGCCAGCGCGCCGCCCAGGGTGCTGGTCAGCACCCGCAGCCGGTCCACCCGCAGCCCCGCCACGTCCACCGCCTCCGGCCGCTCGCCCACCGCGGTGATCCGGAAGCCCAGGACCGTACGGTGCAGCAGATAGTGCGCGGCCACCGCCACCACCACGGCGGCCACGGTCACGGGGCTGATCTGGCCCAGGGGGGTCAGGATGCGGCGCACCATCAGCTCGTTGGGGAAGAGGTGGATGCCGGGAAACGCCCACAGGCTGATCAGCAGAAACGGCACAAAGCCCAGGGCGAAGATGTTCAACCCCATGCCCGCGATGATCTGGTCGGCGCGGCCGTACACGCTGACGGCCCCCAGGGCCCACCCCACCACCGCGCCGGTGACGCCGCCGCCGGCCAGGCCCATCACGCCGCTGTTGAAGACCTCGGCGGTCCACACCCCGGTGGTGGCGCTGATCATGAAGATGGCCTCCAGGCCGATGTTCACCACCCCGGCCTTTTCGTTCAGGCACTCGCCCACCGCCGCCAGCGCCAGGGGAGTCATGGCCAGCAGCCCCGCCTCCAGCAGCGACACCGGGGGCAGCCCCACCCGGTCCAGCAGCCCCCCGACCGCCGCCACCCCCGCCACGGCGGCCACGGCCAGCCCCAGCCGGCGGACGATCACCGCCGCCACCTCCGGCTCAGCAGCGCCCACAGTTCGGGGGCGGCCAGGGCGATCACGATCAGGCCGTTGATGGCCCGCACCAGTTCCGACAGGACGCCGGCCTCGTACTCCATCAGCCGGCCTCCGTGGGCCAGCGCGCCGAACAGCACCGCCGCCAGGATCGCCCCCAGGGGGTGATTGCGGCCCACCAGCGCCACCCCGATGCCGTCAAAGCCCAGGGTGGCCACGTTGCCCAGCGTCGCGTACAGCGACCACGCCGGCGGCCGCCCGATGATCTGGCTGGCGCCGGCCAGCCCGGCGGCCATCCCCCCGATGACGAAGCTGCCGACCACCACCCGCCCGGCGTGCACCCCCGCGTAGCGGGCGGCGTCGGGGTTTTCGCCGGCCAGGCGCAGCTCGTAGCCCTGACGGGTCCCCCACAGGTACAGGTACACCGCCACCGCCATCGCCACGGCCACGAAGATGACGGCAGTGAGGGTGCTGTCCTCGCTGAGGACCGGGTAGCGCGCCCCCGGCAGGGCCGGCACGGTCCGCTCGGCCCGGCCGGGTTCGCCCAGGAAGTTGATGGCCAGGTAGGTGGACAGGTGGAAGGCCACCCAGTTGGTCATGATGGTGGAGATGACCTCGTGGGCCCCCCGCCACACCTTCAGCACCCCCGGGATCAGGGCCCACAGGGCGCCGGCGGCCATCCCGGCGGCGGTGGCGCCGGCTGCGTGCAGCCCCGGGGGCAGGTGCAGCATCCCCGCCACGAAGGTGGCGCCGATCGCGCCCAGGTACATCTGGCCCTCGGCGCCGATGTTGAACAGACCCGCCCGCACGCCGACGGCGAACGTGAGGGCGGTCAGCATCAAGGGGGTGGCGAACGCCAGGGTTTCCAGGATGTCCGCGGTGCTGCCGAAGGCGCCGACCAGGAGCGCCCGGTAGGCGACCAGAGGGGAGTAGCCGAACGCCCGCATCAGGACCGCCCCGGCCAGCAGGCCGAGGGCGACGGTGGCGACGGCTTCACTCAGAGGGCGCGGCAGGCGCGGCCAGCTCATCGTGGCGGCGGGGCAGGACGCCCCCCATCATCAGACCGATCTCTTCGCGGGTGAACGCCTCCACCGGACCCTCGCCCAGGAAGCGCCCCTCGTACATGACGGCAATCCGGTCGGCCAGCTCCAGGACCTCGTCGAGGTCGGCCGAGACCAGCAGCACGCCTTTGCCCTCGTCCCGCATCCGCACCAGCACCTCGCGGATGGCCAGGGTGCTGGCGACGTCCAGCCCGCGGGTAGGGTGCATGGCCACGATCAGCCGGGGCTGCTTGCTGAGCTCCCGCCCCACCAGCAGCCGCTGCTGGTTGCCCCCGCTGAGGCTGCGCACCGGCGCGCGCAGGGACGGCGTCACCACCGCAAAGCGCTCGACCAGCTCCCGCACGTAGGACAGCACGGCGCGGCCGTTCAGCCGCCCGCCCGGGCCCTGAAACGCCGGCTCCCGCTGGCGGCTGAGGAGGGCGTTTTCGGTCACGTCGAAGTTCAGCGCCAGCCCGAAACGCGCCTTATCCTCGGGCACGTGGCCCAGACCCCGCCGGTACAGGGCCAGCGGCTGCAGCGCCGGCGCGGGCTCCCCTCCCAGCAGGATCTCCCCGGCGTGCGGGCGGCGCAGTCCCGTGAGAACCTGCACCAGCTCGCTCTGGCCGTTGCCCTCCACGCCGGCAATGCCGAAGATCTCCCCGCTGCGCACCACGAAGGAGAGGTCGCGCACCGCGACCGCGCCCTGGTCGTTGAGGACCACCAGGCCCCGTACCTCCAGCACCGGCTCCCCGGGCTGGCGCGGGCTGCGGCTCACCCGCGGGACGACCGCCCGGCCCACCATCAGCTCGGCCAGGCGCTCGGGGGTGGCCTGGGCGGTGGGCACCTCTCCGGCCACCCGTCCTAGGCGCAGCACCACCACCCGGTCGGAGATTTCCAGGGCTTCCCGGAGCTTGTGGGAGATGAAGACGATGGACCGGCCGGTCCGCCGCAGCCCCCGCAGGAAGCCGAACAGGTCGGCGACCTCCGCCGGGGTGAGGGCGGAGGTGGGCTCATCCAGGATCAGCACGCGGCTGCCCCGGTACAGGACCTTGAGGATCTCCACCCGCTGCTGGACCCCCACGGGCAGCGACTCGACCGGCACGTCCAGGGGCACGGTCAACCCCGTCTGCTCCATGAGGGCGGCCACCTGGGCCCGCGCGGCGTCGACGCGCAGGGGCGCCAGAGGGGCGGCTCCCTCCCGGCCGAGGATGATGTTCTCCAGCGCAGTGAAGGGGGGCACCAGGGTGAACGCCTGGTGGACCATGCCGATCCCCTCCCGCAGCGCGTCGGAGGGGTTGGCGAACTGCACCGGCCGCCCGTCCACCACGATCTGCCCGCGGGTGGGGCGCAGCAGGCCCGAGAGGATCTTCATCAGGGTGGTCTTGCCGGCCCCGTTCTCGCCGAGCAGGGCGACGATCTCCCCCGGCTCCAGGGTGAAGTCCACCCCCCGCAGAGCCACGGTCCCGTCGGGGTAGACCTTGTGGATGGCCCGCATCTCGATGCGGGGGGCCTGGTCCATCACCCCTCCGCGCCCCGCCCGCCCATCCCCACACACGGCGGGGCAGGCCGGTCCGGCAAACCGCCCGTCCGGCCTGCCCCGTGCGCCATCGGCCCGCGCGGATCGATCAGGGAGCGCCCACCGGGAGGCCCGCCGCCGGCCGGAAGAGGGGGGCGGACCCCAGCTCGTTGCGCCACTTCTCGATGTCGGGCTTGGTGACGACCAGCGGCACAGTCACCTCGCCATTGCGGACCTTGCGCTCCAGTTCGGCCACCGCGTTCCAGATCCACGCCGGCTGGGCGTCCCGCATGGCTTTGACCCGGGCCCGGATCTGGTCGGGCGGCGCCGGCAGGACCTTCTTGCCGGTCAGCTTCTCCGCCCGCACGCCCATCTGCACGAACTCGTCCAGATCATCGAGGGTGCTGATCGAGATCCCTTCGGTCAGCTCCCCGGCCACCTTGGTCCCGATGCCCAGGGTCAGC
This sequence comes from Armatimonadota bacterium, assembly GCA_031081675.1. Classification (NCBI taxonomy): domain Bacteria; kingdom Bacillati; phylum Armatimonadota; species Armatimonadota bacterium. The sequence continues at coordinate 104,446 of JAVHLZ010000005.1, read as the reverse complement.
ACGCCGTTGGTCTGCTTGACCAGATCCCGGAACCGCCCGTCCCGGACGAACTTGGTGGCGTAGTACACGCCCCGGTCCACGCGCTTCATCATGCTGGCGATGACGAAGCCGGGGTTGATCCAGTCCTGGTTGGCGTCCACGCCGATCCAGAACGGCGGCCCCATGCGCAGCCCCTGGGCCCGGGCGATCTCCTGCACGGCCTGGTTGATGCCCAGCCCCAGGGGGCCGGCAATGTTGTAGACCGCCACCGCGTCCTTGGCGTACATGGCCTTGGCGGCGGCGTAGCCCTTGGGGATGTCGCTGAAGGTGCCGGTGTAGGTCCACAGGACGAAGTCCTTGTGGTACTTGAAGACCTTGTCCGGCTTGCCCTTCTGCAGCCACAGGGCGGCCCACCGGGCGCCCCACTTGTAGCCGATCTCAAACTTCCACAGGACGGGGATCTCGATGCCGAAGACCCCGCCGATGTGCGGCTTGTTGTACTGGGCCGCCAGCAGCGCGCCCAGGGCTCCCACCAGCGCGCTGCCCTTGTGTTCCTCGTAGACGATGTCCATCAGGTTGGGCAGCGGGTACTGGGCGGGGAACTTCTCCTTGACGATGGACTGGGCGAACGTATCAATCCCCACGAAGTTCTTCTGGGGGAAGCGCCGGGCCACCTGGGCCAGAGCGTCGCTGAGCAGGAAGCCCACCCCCACGATCAGCTGAACCTGGGGGTCCCGGGCGGCGGTGGTGAGGTTGGGCACGTAATCGGCTTCCACCTTGCTGACCAGCTCCACCATCTGGACGCCAAAGTCCCGCTCGGCGTCCTCGCCTCCCTTGAAGGCCATATCGTTGAAGGAGAGGTCCCCGCGACCTCCCACGTCGGACACCACGGCGATCTTGAACGTCCGGGGCGCCGCCTGGGCCGCCCGGGGCGGCAGGGCCTGGGCGACCAGCGACGCACCCGCGAGCAGGAGGAGCAACAGCCACAGTCGTGACCTCATCGCGTCGTCCCTCCCGTGGGCAGTCCGGATTGGGGCAGCGGAGCTGCACCACCTCCCCACTACGGCGCGGGGATGCCCAATACCTGCGAGGGCGGATGGCGGGGAAGTCCGGACACCGCGCCGAATGACCCACGACGATGGATCCCCGCCCGTCCCGCCCGGATAGCAACCGGCGGAAGGGACATCCGCCGGCCGTGGTGGTCGTGGGCGGGTGCAACGCCGACGTGGTGGCGGCGGCCGACCCGTTGCCCGCAGGCGTGAGCACGCCGGGCCGCGTGCGCCTGGGAGCGGGAGGCGCCGCACGCAACGTGGCCGAGAACCTGGCGCGGCTGGGCGTGCCGGTCCGGCTGGTGGCGGGGGTGGGATCGGACCCGCTGTCCGACCAGGTGGTCGCGGCTACAGCCCGCGCCGGCGTGGACGTTTCCGGGGTGGTGGCCGTGGACGCCCGGCCCAACGCCTACGTGGCGGTGATGTCGGGCGGACGGGTACTGTACGCGGTGTCGCAGATGGTGGCGGCGGAAGCCCTCACTCCGGAGCACCTGCGTCCCCAGGCAGCCGCGGTGCGCACCGCCCGCGTTCTGGTCGCCGATGCCAACCTGTCGCCGCCGACGCTGGCGGCCGCCGTGGAACTGCCGCGGCGGGGGATGTTGTGCCTGCTGGCGGTCTCCCCCGCCAAGGCCGGGCGGCTGCTCCCGCACCTGTCCCGGGCGGATGCGCTGGTCTGCAGCGCCCGCGAGGCGGCGGTCCTGGCCGGGACCGAGGACGCCGCCCGGGCGGCGGCGGTCCTGCGGGAGCGCGGACCCCGCACCGTGGTGGTGACGGTGGGAGAAGACGGCGTGATGTGGGCCGGACAGGATGTCCACCGCGCGCCCGCGCCGCCCGTGACCGTCGCCGACCCCACCGGGGCGGGAGACGCGGTGGCCGCGGTCGTCGTCTACGCGCTGCTGTCTGGCCTGCCCGAGCGCGAGGCGGCGGCCCTGGCCGCTGCCGCCGGCGCGGTGACGGTGACCGTGGAAGGCAGCACCCATCCCGAACTCAACCTGGCCGCCCTGCGCGCCCATGCCGGACTGGCCGCCTCCCCTTGACGTCTCGGCCGATGTGGACCGGGCCCTGGCCGCCGGGCAGCCGGTGGTGGCCCTGGAGTCCGCGGTGATCTCCCACGGCCTGCCGGGCGACCTGGCGCTGCACTCCGCCGCCCGGATGCACCAGGCGGTACGGGACGGCGGCGCCGTCCCCGCGGTGATCGCGGTGGTGGACGGCCGGATCCGCGTGGGCGCCTCCGGGGAGGACCTCGCCCGGCTGCTGCGCCCCGGGGTGATGAAGGTCGCCGCCCGGGATCTGCCGGTGGCGGTGGCCCGGGAAGCCTGCGGTGGCACTACCGTCTCCGCCACCGTGATCGTGGCCGAGCGCGTGGGCATCCAGGTGGTAAGCACCGGCGGCATCGGCGGAGTGCACCTGGGTGCCGAGCGCACCGGGGACATCTCGGCTGACCTGGGGGCTCTGGCCGCGCACCCGGTGGTGGTGGTCTGCTCCGGGGCCAAGGCCATCTGCGACGTGGCCCGGACCCTGGAGTACCTGGACACCGCCGGTGTCACGGTGGTGGCCTACCGCACCGACCGGTTCCCCTACTTCTACGCTCCGGACAGCGGCCTGCCGGCGCCGGCCCGCATCGACTCGCCCGCGCAGGCCGCGGCCATCTGGCGGGCCCACCGCGCGCTGGGACGGCGCAGCGCCCTGGTGGTGGCCCAGCCCGTGCCCGCCCAGGACGCCCTGACATCCGAGGAGGTGGAGCAGGCGGTCGCGGCGGCCGTCCGGAAGGCGGAGGCCGCGGGCGTCCGCGGGGGCGACCTCACGCCCTTTCTCCTGGCGGCGCTGGCCGAGCTGACCGGCGGGAGGTCGCTGCGGGCGAACCTGGCGCTTCTGCGGGCCAACGCGGCGCTGGCCGCCGAGATCGCCACAGCCCTCGCCGGCTGACCGCCGATCGAGCGGCGGAGGAGAGGGTGGCGGGCCGGTGGAAGAGGGAGACCGTGCCCGAACCCGCCCCGTCCCCCCGCAAGCCGCTGGGGATCGGCGAGCGCCTGCGCGCCGCGCGCGAGGCGCGGGGCCTCTCGCTGGCCGCCGCCTCCGCCCAGACCCGCATCCGCGCCGGCTACCTGCAGGCTCTGGAAGAGGAGCAGTTCGACCGCCTGCCCGGCAGAGCGTACGCCCGCGGGTACCTGCGGGCCTACGCCCGCGCGCTGGGGCTGGATCCCGACGACCTGCTGGCGGAGACCGCGCAGGTGCTCGGCGGGCCGGCGCCTCCCCTGATCGGGCCGGTGCAGGCGGAAGTCCCCATCCGCCCGGCCACGCGGCCCTCGCGGCTGCGGCGGATCCTCCTGACGGCCTCTGTCATCGTGCTGACCGTCGTGGGCGTCCTCGCATACATCGGCTACCAGCAGCTGCGCCAGTTCCAGACCCCGGTCCCCGCGGCGGTGGGAGAGCCGCCCCGGCCCGCGCCGGAGCCTGCCCCCCGGCCACCGGCGCCCGCGCCGGCCGCACCCGAGCCCGCGCCGGTCATCCGCCCGCCGTCGTCCGGCGTGGAGGTGACGGTGCAGGCCGTGGGCCTGTCGTGGCTGCGGGTCCTGGCCGACGGCCGGGAAGTCTTCACCGGCTTCCTGCGCGCGGGCGATCGTCGCACCTGGACCGGCGAGCGCAGCCTCACGGTCCGGGTGGGCAACGCGCCGGCGGTGACGGTCCTGGTGGACGGCCGGCCCGTCCGGCCTCCCTCCGGCCGGCGGGTGTGGGAGCAGACGTTCACCGCGGAGGGCAGGTAGGTGGCGGCTCAGTCGCCGTACTCTCTGATCCCGGGTCTCTGATCCCGGATTCCGCAGGACCGACAGATGCGCGCAGAGATCATCTCCGTCGGCACCGAGCTGCTGCTGGGCCAGATCGTGGACACCAATGCCGCCTACCTGGGGCAGCGTCTGGCCGAAGTGGGCGTGGACGTGCACTGCCGCCAGACGGTGGGGGACAACCCTGCCCGGATCCGGGAGGCGCTGCGGCTGGCCCTGAGCCGGGCCGACCTCGTCGTGATGACGGGCGGCCTGGGGCCCACCGAAGACGACCTGACCGTCGAGGCCGTGGCCGCCGCCCTGGGGCGGGAGCTGGTCCGCGATCCCGAGGTGGCCGAACACATCCGCCGCTTCTTCGCCTCGCGCGGGCGCACCCCGCCCGAGACGGTGTACAAGCAGGCCCTGGTGCCCCGCGGCGCCCAGGTGATCCCCAACGCCCGCGGCACGGCGCCGGGCATTCACCTCCAGGACGACGGGCGCGACATCGTCATCATGCCGGGCGTCCCCTACGAGATGCAGGGCATGGTCGAGTCCTACCTGCTGCCCCTGCTGCGCCAGCGCACCGGCGGGATCGTCATCCGCTCCCGGGTACTGCGGGTCACCGGGGAAGGGGAGTCGGCGGTCGAGGCCCGCATCAAGGACCTGCTGTCCGCCACCCAGCCCACCATCGCGCCCTACGCCAAGCTCGGCGAGGTGCACCTGCGGCTGACCGCCAAGGGCCGCCCCGAGGATGTGGCCGCAGCCCTGGACCGTGGAGAGGCGCTGGTCCGCGAGCGCCTGGGCGACCTGGTCTACGGCACCGACGACCAGACGCTGGAAGCGGTCACCGCGTCGCTGCTGACCGCGCGGGGGGTCACGGTGGCCGTGGCGGAGTCCTGCACCGGCGGCCTGGTGAGCCAGAGGCTGACGTCGGTCCCCGGCAGCTCGGCCTATTTTCTGCTGGGCGTCGTGGCTTACAGCAACGACGCCAAGGTCCGCGACCTCGGAGTCGACCCCGGGATGCTCCGCCGGCATGGCGCGGTCAGCGCCGAGGTGGCGGAGGCCATGGCCTCCGCCGTGCGCGCGCGGGCGGGGGCCACCCTGGGCGTGGGACTGACGGGCATCGCCGGCCCCACCGGGGGCACCCCCGACAAGCCCGTGGGGCTGGTGTTCCTGTCCCTGGCCCACCCGGAGGGCGTGGACACGCGCCGGTTGCAGCTGGGAGCGGAAGCGGGTAGGGAGGGCATCCGCTTTCTCGCCTCCCAGGCCGCCCTCAACGCCCTGCGGCTCCATCTGCTGCGCCGATGACCCCCCGCCACCGCATCTTCATCGCCGTGGAGCTGGACCCCGCGCTGCATGACGCGGTGGTGGCCGCCCAGCGGGCCCTGGAGGACGCCGGCGCCCGGATCAGGTGGGTGAAGCCTGCCAGCCTGCACTTCACGCTGCGCTTTCTGGGCGAGATCACCCCCGCCCAGGTCGCGCTGGCCAAGATTGCCACCCGGGAGGCGGCCCGGGGAGTCGCGCCGTTTGCCATCACCCTGCGCCGCCTGGGAGCGTTTCCCAGCCTGCAGCGTCCGCAGGTGGTGTGGGTGGGAGTCGAGGACGGGGCCGAGCACCTGGACGCGCTGGCACGCCGGCTGGACGAGCGCCTGGCCCGGTACCACTTTCCCCCCGAGGACCGCCGCTTCCGGCCCCATCTGACCCTGGCGCGGGTGAGGGACGCCCGCCAGTGGGGGGACGTGGTCAGGGCCCTCACCCGCTACAGGGACGTCGAGATCGGGACCCAGACCGTCAGGACGATCTGCGTCATGGAGAGCACCCTGACCCCCCAGGGGCCTGTATACACACGGCTTGAGGAGGTCAGCCTGGAGACCCACGAGAACTAGTAGACGAGGTCGGCCCGGGGTGGCTATTGACAAGCGAACAAACGTTTGGTAGACTGCGCGCGAACTCGGGATCAGTAATCTCATGCGACCCGCGTCCCGGCCAGGGCCGGACCCAGAGGCGCGGGCGGGAGGCCGGCAGATGAACGAGAAGCAGCGGGCGCTGGATCTGGCCCTCACCCAGATCGAAAAGCAGTTCGGCAAGGGCTCCATCATGCGGCTGGGGGAGGCCACCAGCCGCCTGGCCGTGGACGTGATCCCCACCGGGGCCCTGGCCCTGGACGTCGCCCTGGGCGTCGGCGGCGTCCCCCGAGGACGGGTCGTGGAGGTCTACGGGCCGGAGTCCTCCGGCAAGACCACGCTGGGCTATCACATCATGGCCGAGGCGCAGCGGGAGGGCGGCGTGGCCGCCTTCATCGACGCCGAGCACGCCATGGATCCCAACTACGCCCGGGCCGTGGGGGTGGACGTGGACAGCCTGCTGATCTCCCAGCCGGACTCGGGCGAGCAGGCGCTGGAGATCGCCGAGATGCTGGTCCGCAGCGGGGCGGTGGACGTCATCGTGGTGGACTCGGTGGCCGCCCTGGTGCCCAAGGCCGAGCTGGAAGGCGACATGGGCGACGCCCACGTGGGCCTGCAGGCCCGCCTGATGTCCCAGGCCCTGCGCAAGCTGGTCGGCGCCATCAGCCGCTCCCGCACCACGGTGGTCTTCATCAACCAGATCCGCGAGAAGATCGGCGTCATGTTCGGCAACCCCGAGACCACCACCGGCGGGCGCGCCCTGAAGTTCTACGCGTCGGTGCGCATGGAGATCCGGCGGACCGAGAACATCAAGGTGGGCGAAGAGATCCGGGGGATGCGGGCCCGGATCAAGGTGGTCAAGAACAAGCTGGCCCCGCCGTTCCGCGAGGCCGAGGTGGACATCATCTACGGGCAGGGCATCTCCCGCGCCGCCAGCATCCTGGACGTCGCTACCGCCCACGGCATCGTCCAGCGCACCGGCACGTGGTTCGCCTTCGGCGAGATGAAGCTGGGCCAGGGGCGGGACAACGCCCGCGACTTCCTGGAGGCCAACCCGGAGGTGGCGCGCGAGATCGAGCGGAGGGTGCGGGCGCAGCTGGGGCTGCTCAAGCCCGCCCCCGCCGAGGTCCGGGACGCGCCGCCGGCCCGGGAGCCGGCTAAAGGCCGCACCTAACCCGTCCGGAGGGCACCCGTGAGGGTCAGGCAGGTCCGTCCGCTCCGGGGCCGCGGAGGGTCCGTGCGCGTGGACCTGGACACCGGGGCGACGTTCCGGCTGCGGGCCGACGATGTCGCCGCCCTGGACCTGCACCCCGGGGTGGAGATCGACGACGCGCTCCTGCGGGCGGTGCGGGAGCGGTCCCTCCACCTGGCCGCCTCCGAGGCCGCCCGGCGCCTGCTGGCGGTGCGCCCCCGCAGCGAACGGGAGCTGCGCGAGCGGCTGCTCCGGCGGGGGCTGCCCGACCCCACCGTCAGCGCCGTGATCGGGGAACTGCGCGCGCGGGGGCTGGTAGACGACCGGCGGTTTGCCGACGCCTGGGTCCGCGATCGGCTGGCCCTGCGCCCCTCGGGCCGCGTGCGCCTCCGGTACGAGCTCGCCACCCGGGGGGTGGCCCGGGACGTGGTGGAGGCGGTCCTGGCCCAGGCTCTGCCCGCCGGGGATGAGCTGACGCTGGCGCGCCACGTCGCCTCCGCGCGCCTGCGGCGGTACCGGGGATTGCCCGCAGAGGTGGCATCCCGGCGCCTGGCCGGCGTGCTGCTGCGCCGGGGATTCGCCACGAGCATCGTCGCCCGGGTGCTGCGGGACCTGTTCGGCCGTGCCCTCGAGCCGTCGCCATGACCGATCCCCGCCTGGCCGACCCGCCGTCGTCTGGCCAGCTGACGCTGGCCCTGGGGGAGGAACGGCCGGCGGAGGGACCGGTCGAGCGGATCCTGGCCGACCTCAACGACGAGCAGCGGCGGGCGGTCACCCACGAGACCGGCCCCCTGCTGATCGTGGCCGGGGCCGGCACCGGCAAGACCCAGGTCATCACCCGCCGCATCGCCTGGCTCATCGCCACTCGCCGGGCGCGGCCGTCGGAGATCCTGGCCCTCACCTTCACCGACAAGGCCGCCGCCGAGATGGAAGAGCGCGTGGACGTCCTGGTCCCCTACGGGTACACCGACGTGTGGATCAGCACCTTTCACGCCTTCGGGGACCGGGTCCTGCGGGAGCACGCCCTGGCTCTGGGCCTGCGTCCGGACTTCCGGGTGCTGACCCGCGCCGAGCAGGTGGTCTTCCTCCGCCAGCACCTGTTCGACCTGCCCCTGGACGTCTACCGCCCTCTGGGCGATCCCACCCGGCACCTGGAGGCCCTGCTGACACTGTTCTCCCGCGCCAAGGATGAGGACGTCAGCCCCGCCGAATACCGCGCCTTCGCCGAACGGGTGGCCGCATCGGCCGCGGCGGCTCCGCACGACCGGGAGCTGCAGGACCTGGCCCGCCAGCAGATGGAACTGGCCCTGGCCTACCAGCGCTACCAGGAGCTGCTGGCCCGGGAAGGGCTGGTGGACTTCGGTGATCTGATCACCCTGACCCTCCGGCTGTTCCGCGAACATCCCGCCGTTCTGCGGGCCTTCCGGGAGCGGTTCCGCTACATCCTGGTGGACGAATTCCAGGACACCAACTACGCCCAGTTCCAGCTGGTGCGCCTGCTGGCCGACGGCGGCCCCCAGAACATCACGGTGGTGGGCGACGACGACCAGTCCATCTACAAGTTCCGGGGTGCCGCCATCAGCAACATCCTCACCTTCCTGGACACCTACCCCCACGCCACCCAGGTGGTCCTCACCACCAACTACCGCTCCACCCAGCCGATCCTGGACGCCGCCTACCGGCTCATCCAGCACAATAACCCCGACCGCCTGGAGGTCCGCCACCGGCTGGACAAGCGCCTGCGGGCGGTCCGCCCCGGGGGGACGCCTCCCCGCCACGTGCACCTGGATACCCTCAGCAGCGAGGCCGACTGGGTGGCCCGCCAGATCGCCAGCCAGGTGGAGGCGGGAACCTGGCGGTACCGGGACGTCGCCATCCTGGTGCGCAGCAACGCCGACGCCGACCCGTTCTTGCGGGCGCTGAACATGCGGGGCATCCCGTACCGGTTCACCGGCAGCCGGGGGTTGTATGCCCGGGAGGAGATCCGCCTGGCGCTGGCCTTCCTGCGGGTCCTGGCCCGCCCGCAGGACAACCTCAGCCTGTTCTACCTGGGCGTGTCCCCCCTGTACCTGGTGGACGCCACCGACATGGCCCGGGCACTCAGCTACGCCGACCGCAAGAACCGGACCCTGGAGCACGTCTTCCGCCACCTGGACGCCGCCCCCGAGCTGGCCGAGGAACTCTCCCTGGAAAGCCGCGCCGCCATCGCCAAGCTGCTTGAGGACCTGGACGCGATGCGCCGGATGATGGTCGACCACCCCACCGGACGCGTCCTGTATGAATACCTGGTCAACCGCACCGGCTACATCCGGCGGCTGGCCGCCAGCGGCCTGCCCGACGACGAGGTCCGGGTAGCCAACCTGGCGCGCTTTTTCGACCTGGTGGCCCGCTACGGGGAGATCGCCGCCTACGACCGGGTGCCGGAGTTCGTCCAGCACATGGATGACCTCATCGAGGCCGGCGACGATCCCGCCGTGGCCGAGGCCGACCTGGACCAGGACGCGGTCAACGTCCTGACGGTGCACAAGGCCAAGGGGCTGGAGTTCCCGGTGGTGTTCCTGGTCAGCTGCGTGGCCGACCGCTTCCCCACCCGCCACCGGGGCGAGCCCATCCCGCTGCCCGACGCGCTGGTCAAGGATATCCTGCCTTCCGGCGACGCCCACCTGCAGGAGGAGCGGCGGCTGTTCTACGTCGGGATGACCCGCGCCCAGCGGGAACTGTTCCTGACCAGCGCCCGGGACTACGGCGGGGCGCGGCCCCGCAAGGTCAGCCGGTTCGTCCTGGAGGCTCTGGACCTGCCCCGGCCGGAGGGGGCGGCAATGACGGCCTCCCCCGCAGAGGCCATCCACCGCCACGCTCCGCCGGCGGCGGGCCAGCAGTCCCTGGAAGGAGTCCTTCCGCCCGACCAGCCGCTGCTGCTGTCCTACCGGCAGGTGGATGACTACGAACTGTGCCCCCTGAAGTACAAGTACACCCACATCCTGCGGGTGCCGCTGCTCCGCGATCACCGGGTGGTCTACGGCTCAGCCATCCACGAGGCGATCCGCGAGTATCACCGGCGCCGGGCGCGCCGCCAGCCGGTGACCCTGGAGGACGTGCTGGCCCACTTCGAGCGGGCGTGGGTCAGCGAGGGCTTCATCAGCCGCGAGCACGAGGATCAGCGCCTGGCCGAAGGGAAAGAGGTACTGACCCGCTTTGTGGAGTTCCAGGAGGCCTCCGGCCACGTCCCCACGTTCGTGGAAGCGCCGTTCTCTTTCCAGGTGGGGTTGACCCGCGTCAAGGGGCGATGGGACCGGGTGGACCTGCGCGGGGACGAGGTGGTGTTGATTGACTTCAAAACCTCGGACGTGCGCGCCCAGAAGGACGCCGACCGCCGGGCCCGGGAGAGCCTGCAGCTGGCCATCTACGCCCTGGCCTACCGGGAGGTCTACGGGATCCTGCCGACCCGCCTGGAACTGCACTTCCTCGGTCCCCGGGGTGTCCTGGTGGGGACGACCGTCCCCGACCAGGATCTGATGGCCCGCACCGCCGAGGTCATCGAGCGGGTGGCCGCCGGCATCCGCGCAGGCCGCTTCGGGGCCACGCCCGACTACTACCAGGCATGCCGGTACTGCGCGTTTGCCTCCATCTGCCCGTACACCGCCTCGGGCGATCCGGAGCTGGACGAATGATCCGCCTGCTGCATCTCGCCGACGTGCACCTGGGACGGGCGTTCGCCGCCCTGGGAACCCAGGGGGCGTCGCAGCGGCGGGCCCTGGCGCAGGCCCTCGAGCGCGCGGTCGATCTGGCCCTGGCCGACCAGGTGCACCTGGTGCTGGTCGCCGGCGACCTGTTCGACAGTCCACGCCCCGCGCCCGCCACCGTGGACGAGGTGGTCCGGCAGTTCCGGCGGCTGATCGAACGGGGCATCGGGGTGGCGGTCGCGGGCGGCAACCACGACGTCGGCGCCGACGGCCGCATCGGCGCCGCCGACCGCCTGGGCGCGCTGGGGCCGCGCGTGATGGTCTTCGGGCGGGAGGTGCAGACCCATGTCCTGCCCGAGCTGGACGTGACCGTGGTGGGCCGGTCCGCCGATCCCGGCCGGTCCGACAGCCCCCTCAGGGGCTGGCCGCGTCAGCGGACGACCCGGGTCGCCGTCGGGGTCACCCACGGGTCTGTCTTCCGGCCCGGACAGGTGGAAACCCCCGGCGTCATCCACCCCCTGGAGATCCGCGAGCTGGGTCTGGACTACCTGGCGCTGGGGGACTGGCACTCCGCCCAGGAAGTGGTGGGCCCGCCCACGGCGGCATGGTACTCCGGGGCCCCCGAGCTGCTGGCGGTCGACCAGGAAGGGCCCGGCTGCGTCCTGCGGGTGGACATCGCGGCTCCCGGGCAGGCCGCGGTCCGGCCGGTGCCGGTGGGCCGCCGGCGGTACCGGCGGGTGGTCATCGACCTGTCGGACGCCGACGACGCCGCCGTGCGCGCCCGGCTGGACGCCGCCGCCGACGCCGATACCGTGTGCGACGTGGTCCTCACCGGCCTGGTGCCGGTGCACCGGGTGGTGGACCCCGCCGCCTGGGAGCGCGAGTACGCCGACCGGTTCTTCCGGCTGCGGGTGCGGTGGCGCGCCCAGATCCAGCTCGCCGACGAGGAGCTGGACGCCCTGCCTGCCGACAGCGTCCTGGGGCGGTTCGTGCGGGTGATGCGGGACCGCCTCGCCGCCGCCGACGACGCGCAGCGGCCCATCCTCGAGGAAGCGCTGCAGGTGGGGGTGGCCCTGCTGCAGGGCCGGGAGGTACTGGCGTGATCCTCCGCCGCCTGCGCGCCCGACGTTTTCTGGGGCTGCCCGAGGAGCCTTTTGAGTTTGCCCGCGGCGTCACCGTGGTGGTGGGCCCCAACGAGGCGGGCAAGTCCTCCCTGCGGGCGGCGATCCACACGGCCCTGTTCGGCAATCCCGCCACCACCTCGGCCCAGGAGCGTGACCGGTACCGCGCCTGGGGAGCGGGCGACCCCCCGGTCCTGGAACTGGACCTGGAGATCGACGGCCGCCACTACACCCTGATCAAGGACTTCGCCCAGCGTCGCACCCTCTTGCGGGACGACGCCGGGCGGACCTGGGAGCAGCACAAGAGCGTGCAGGAGCGGCTGGTGGCCCAGCTGGGCCTGGCCTCCGACAAGGTGTTCGACGCCACCGCCCACGTGGCCCAGGCCGAGCTGGAGCGGATCCACATCACCAGCATCGCCCGGGAACTGGGGCGGATCGTCGGCGGGGGAGGCGAAGACGTGGCCACCGCCATCCGCCGCCTGGAACAGCACCTGCGGGCCTTGGAGCGGGGCGTCCGCGCCCCCGCCCGGGAGCCGGGAGAGCTCCGTCGCTGGGAGATCCGGGTGGACGATCTGCAGGACCGGGTGGCGCGGCTGCGCGACAGCGCCGCGGCGGCGGCGCGGCTGCAGGCGGACCTGCAGGAGCTCCGCAGACGGCTGACCGCGGTGGCGGAGGACCTGGCCCGCAAGCGCGCGCTGCTCGAGATCAACCGCCAGATCGTGGCGTGGCAGCAGCAGCTGGAGGGCCTGCGCCGCGAGGAGGCCATGCTGGAAGAGCAGGTGCGGGCCATCGAGGACACGCTGACCCGCCTCGCCGCCGTGGATGGTGAACTGGAAGCCGCCACCGCTGGCGGCTTGCCCGCGCCCGACGTCGTCGCGGCCGCCCGCAAACTCTCCGAGCGCGCCGCCATTCTGGAGATGGAGGCGGGCATGCTGCGGCGGGAGATCGAGCGCGCGGCCGACGATGAGCCGGCCCGGGAAGCGCGCCTCTGGCGCATCGCGCTGGGCGCCGGGGCGGTCCTGGCCGCCGCCGGCGCCGCGGCGGCGGTGGCGGGTCTGGCCCGCCCGCTGGCCGCGGCGGCCGCCGCCGGCGTGGGAGTCGCGGCCCTGCTGCTGGGATCCTGGAAGCTGGCGCGGTCCGCGCGCGAACGCCAGCGGGCGGAGATCCGCCGGCAGGAGCGGGAACGGCGCCTGCTGGACCTGGACCGCGCCCTGCGGGACGCCCGGGCCGAGCTGGCGGCGCGTCTGCAGCAGGTGGGGTGCGCCACCGTCCAGGAAGCGGAACAGCGGGCCCAGCGCTACCGCGACCTGGTCACGACCCGCGCCCAGCTGGTCCAGTTCCTGCAGGAGCTGCGGGCCGGGCGGACCGACGAGGAGATCACTGCCCGATGGGCCACGGTGCGCCGGGACGCCTTCGCCCTGCAGGAGCAGCTGCGCTCCCCCGACGTCGTGTCCCGGCGGCTGACCCCCCTGGAACTGACGTCCCTGGAGCAGGAGGTGCGCCGGCTGGAACAGGCCGCGGCGGAGATGCAGGACGCCGAACGCCGCCTGCTGGTCGAGCTGGAACGCCATGCGGTGGAATCCGACGCCCTGGCCGCGGCGGAAGAGGAGCTGGCCGAGGCCCGGGACTGCCTGGAGCGTCTGCGCCACCGCCACGCGGTATACACCGCGGCGCTGGAGGGCCTGATGGATGCGCGCCGCCAGGCCCAGGTCCCCCTGCGGGAGGTCATGGAGCGCCAGGCCGGAGAGTACCTGCGCGTGCTGTCCGGAGGGCGCTACGACCGCCTGGCCGTGGACCAGGACACGCTGACCCTGTCCGTGTGGTCCCCCGACGCCGGCGGGTGGGTGGAGGCCCGGGAGCCCGCCCTCAGCCGGGGGACGGTGGACCTGGTCTACCTGGCCGCCCGACTGGCCCTGGTGGACGTGCTGGCGGGGGGACGGCGGCCGCCACTGCTGTTTGATGATCCCTTCATCACGTTCGACGAAGAGCGCCGGGCGCTGGCGGCGCGGCTGCTGCGCACCCTGGCCGCCTCCTACCAGGTCGTCCTGTTCACCTGTACGCGGCACTTCGACGCGGTGGCCGACCGCCTGCTGGTCCTGCCTCCTCGGTCGGGGGCGGCTGCCCCCGCGGCCGAGCCGGCCCCGGCGGCGGTGGGTCCCCTGTGGGAGCAGCCTCTGGACGGGTAGCGGCGCCCCTCGGGCGAGGCAAGCCCGCGAATTGACACCCTTTTTTGCGCGGGGCTACAATAACCTGTACGGCAGTGCGCTAGACATCGCCCAACGAGGTGAGAGGCGCGCGCGACGTACATCGACAATCCCAGAGGAGGTGACCCGCCATCGCATCGTCCCCCGTGCTGTACATCGCTCTGGCGGGGTTCGTGGGGTTCCTCCTGGGATATCTGCTGCGCAGGTACGTCGCCGAGGCGCGGATTCGATCGGCCGAAGAGGCCGCCCGTCGGATCATCGAGCAGGCCAGCAAAGAGGCCGAGGCGAAGAAGCGGGAGGTTATCGTTGAGGCCAAGGACGAGGCGTTCCGCATCAAGCGCGAGGCGGAGCGCGAGATCCGCGAGCAGCGGGCCGAGCTTCAGCGTCTTGAGCGACGGCTGGAACAGCGCGAAGAATCCCTGGAGCGGAAGTCGGAGGCCCTCGAACAGCAGCAGAAGGCACTTGCCGCCCGAGAGCAGGAGATCGCCCGGGCCCGCGAGGAAGCGGCGGCGCTGCTGGCCCGCCACCAGCAGGAGCTGGAGCGCCTGTCGGGCCTGACGGCCGACCAGGCGCGGGAGCAGTTGCTGCGCCAGGTGGAGGAGCAGGCGCGCTCCGACGCCCTCAAGATCATCAAGAAGATCGAGACCGAAGCCCGGGAGGAGGCGGACCGGCGCGCCCGGGAGATCATCGCCCTGGCCATCCAGCGGTGCGCCGCCGACCACACGGCAGAGGTGACCGTGTCGGTGGTGCCGCTGCCCAACGATGACCTCAAGGGGCGCATCATCGGCCGGGAGGGGCGGAACATCCGCACCCTGGAAGGGCTGACGGGCGTCGACTTCATCATCGACGACACCCCCGAGGCGGTGACCCTCTCGTCCTTCGACCCGATCCGCCGCGAGATCGCCAAGATCGCCCTGGAGAAGCTCATCGCCGACGGCCGGATCCACCCCGCCCGTATCGAGGAGGTGGTGGAGAAGTCCCAGCGGGAGCTGGACCAGCGGATCCGGGAGGAGGGGGAGCGGGCCGCCTTTGAGGCGGGAGTGCACGGCCTGCACCCGGAGGAGATCAAACTGCTGGGCCGCCTGCGGTTCCGATACTCCTACGGCCAGAACCTGCTCCAGCACTCCGTGGAGGTGGCGCTGCTGGCCGGGCTGATGGCCGACCTGCTGGGCGCCAACGCCCAGCTGGCCCGACGCGCCGGGCTGCTGCACGACATCGGCAAGGCCCTCACCCACGAGGTGGAGGGGACCCACAGCGCCATCGGCGTGGACATCTGCCGGCGCTACCACGAGCCCCCGGAGGTCCTCAACGCCATCAGCTACCACCACGGCGACGAGGAAGCCCGCTGCCTGGAGGCCATCCTGGTGGCCGCCGCCGACGCCATCTCGGCCAGCCGGCCCGGGGCCCGCAAGGAAACCGCCGAGATGTACGTCAAGCGTCTGGAGAGCCTGGAGCGCATCGCTGCCTCCTTCCCGGGGGTGGACAAGGCCTATGCCATCCAGGCCGGCCGCGAGGTGCGGGTGATCGTGCGCCCCAACGAGGTGGACGACCTGGGCGCCCAGGCGCTGGCGCGGGACGTGGCCCGGAAAATCGAGGAGGAGATGGAGTATCCGGGCCAGATCAAGGTGACCGTGCTGCGGGAAACGCGCGTGGTGGAGTACGCGCGCTGATGGGGTCCGGCGCCGGGATCGGGGATCGGGGATGGGGGGTCAGGCGCACGCGCCTGATCCCCCGTCCCTGACGTCTCGCGCGATGCGCATCCTCTTCGTGGGAGACGTCCACGGCCGCCCGGGGCGGCGGATTCTGGCGGCCCGGCTGCCCGCGCTGCGCCGCCAGCACGGCGCGGACCTGGTCATCGCCAACGGCGAGAATGCCGCGGGCGGCAGCGGGATCAACGCCGCGGTGGCCGACGAGCTGTTCGCCGCCGGCGTGGACGTCATCACCGGCGGCAATCACACCTGGCAGATCCGGGAGGCCTACGAGCTGCTGGACAGCGACCCCCGCATCCTGCGCCCCGCCAACTACCCTCCGGGAGTGCCCGGGCGGGGAAGCGCGCTGGTCGGGACGCGCGCGGGGCGGGCGGTGGGGGTGGTCAACCTGATGGGCCGGGTGTTCATGGGCGAGCTGGACGACCCCTTCCGCGTCGCCCGGGCCGAGGTGGACCGCCTGCGGGAGCGCACCCCCGTCATCGTGGTGGACTTCCACGCCGAGGCCACCAGCGAAAAACAGGCCCTGGCCTGGTACCTGGACGGGCAGGTCAGCGCCGTCCTGGGGACCCACACCCACGTCCAGACCGCCGACGAGAGGATCCTGCCGGGAGGCACGGCCTACATCACCGACGTGGGCATGACCGGACCTCGGGATGGCATCATCGGCATGGACCGGTCGCGGATCCTGGAACGATTCCTCACCCAGCTGCCGGTGCGCTTCGAGGTGGCCGGAGGCCCCGCCCAGCTCAACGCGGTGGCGGTGGAGGTGGACGAGGCCACGGGGCGGGCGCGGCAGATCCTCCGGGTGGCCGAGGTGGAGTCCGGCGATGCGGATTGACCTGCACACCCACACCACCGCCTCCGACGGACTGCTCCCTCCCGCCGACCTGGTGGCCCTGGCCCGGCAGCACGGGGTCGAGGTGCTGGCGGTGGCCGACCACGACACCACCGATGGCGTGGATCCCGCCCGCGCGGCCGGTGCCCGTCTGGGGGTGGAGGTCATTCCGGCGGTGGAGATCAACACCGACACCGACGCCGGCGACGTCCACGTCCTGGGGTACTTTGTGCACCACCACGAGGCGTGGTTCCAGGAGTTCCTCCGCCGCCTCCGCGACGGCCGGGAGCGGCGGGCGGAGCGCATGGTGGAGAAGCTCCACGCCCTGGGCATCCCGCTGGACTTCGCCCGGGTGCGGGCGCTCGCCGGCGGGGCCGTCGGCCGCCCCCATGTGGCGCGGGCGCTGGTGGAAGCCGGCGTGGTGGCCACCACCGAGGAGGCGTTCCAGAAGTACATCGGCCGGTCCGGTCCGGCCTACGTGGAGCGGGTGTCGGTCAGCCCCCAGGAGGCGGTCCGGGTCGTCCGCCGGGCCGGCGGCATCCCCGTCCTCGCCCACCCGGGCTGGGGCGTGGGCGACGACCTCATCCGGACCCTGGCGCGGGAGGGGCTGGAAGGGCTGGAGGTGTACTACCCCGACCACACACCCGCGATGGTGGAGCACTACCTCGCCCTGGCGGCGGAGCTGGGGCTGCTGGTCACCGGAGGGACGGACTTTCACGGAGGGGATCTGGCCACCCGCACCCCGCCCGGCAGCCAGTACGTGCCCCGGGAGGCGGTGGAGAGGCTGCGGGAGCGCGCCCGGGGTCGGCTGCCGGCTGGCCCGCCGCCGGCGGAAGCGGAGGAAGCCGGCCCCTGAGGTCGGAGGAGGAAGATCCGTGAAGTGTGCCCACTGCGGTACGGACAACCCGCCCGGCAAGATCGTCTGCCGGAACTGCGGCAGGCGCCTGCGGTCCGCCGGCCCCGCCGGACCCAGCCCGCTCACCGACGAGGAGCTGATGGCCCGGGTGCGGTCCGACGTGCGCCGCCTGGTGATCGTCACCGCCGTCGTCCTGGCGGTCGGGGCAGCCCTGGGCGCGCTGATCCGGTAGGTGGGTCCGTCAGGGAGCGGGCAGCCCGGCAGGGCTCTCGGGGGCGAACCGTGATGCCGGACCTGCGCCAGATCCCCTCGGTCGAACGCCTGGTCCAGGAGGTGGAGCGGACAGCCGGCGGGAGGCTTCCGCGGGCGGTGGTGGTATCCTGCGCCCGGGACGTGGTCGAAGACATCCGCGCCCGCGCCCGGCGGGGGGAACCGGTGGACATGAGCCTGCCCGCGCTGGCCGCCGAGGTGCAGGCGCAGGCGGCGCGGCGGACGGCCCTCACCCTGAGGCGGGCCGTGAACGCCACGGGGGTGATCCTCCACACGAACCTGGGCCGGGCGCCCCTGCCGGAGGCCGCGCGGGCCGCCGTCCTGGAGGTCCTGTCCGGCTACAGCACCCTGGAGGTCGACCCCGACAGCGGCGGCCGGGGCAGCCGGCATTACCACGTGGAGCCCCTGCTGCGCGACCTGACCGGCGCCGAGGCCGCCCTGGCCGTCAACAACAACGCGGCGGCGGTCCTGCTGGCCCTGACCGCGCTGGCTGCCGGCCGGCACGTCATCGTCTCCCGGGGCGAGCTGGTGGAAATCGGCGGATCGTTCCGCATGCCCGACGTGATGGCCCAGAGCGGCGCCGTCCTGGTGGAGGTGGGAACCACCAACCGGACCTACCTGCGGGACTACGAGCGGGCGCTGACACCCCAGACGGCGCTGTTGCTGAAGGTCCACCGCAGCAACTTCGCCCTGACGGGGTTCGTGCACGACGTGCCCGCCTCCGACCTGGTGGCGCTGGGCCGGCGGGTGGGGGTACCGGTGATGTACGACCTGGGCAGCGGCTGCCTGGTACAACTGCGGGAGCGCGGCCTGCCCGCCGAGCCCACCGTCCAGGAGGCGGTGGCTGCGGGGTGCGATGTGGTCACCTTCAGCGGCGACAAGCTGCTGGGCGGGCCCCAGGCCGGGGTGATCGTGGGGCGCGCCCGCTGGCTGGAGGCGATCCGTTCCCACCCCCTGGCCCGGGCCGTGCGGATGGACAAACTGGACTACGCCGCGCTGGCCGCCACCCTCGCGCTCTACCGCGATCCCGCCACCGTCTGGGAGCAGGTGCCGGTGCTGCGGATGCTGGCGCAGTCCCCGGAGGCGCTGCGCGCGCGGGCGGAGCGGCTGCGGAAGGCGGCGGCGGCGGTCCTGCCCCCCGGATGGCGGGCCGACGTCCGGGCCTCCACCTCCGCCGTGGGCGGGGGTGCGCTGCCCGGTGCGGATCTGCCGTCGTACGCTCTGGTGGTGCGCGGCCCCCTGCCGGCGGACACCCTGGACCGGGTCCTGCGGGACCACGAGCCGCCGGTGTACGGCCGCATCGAAGCCGACGCCGTGCTGCTGGACGTGCGGACGCTGCTGCCCGACGAGGACGACGTGGTGCTGGACGCCCTGGCGGCCGCCGCCCGCGCTGCCCGCACCGCGTCCGGAGGGTGATCCCGGCCATGCGCCGGCTGTACGTGGCCGGCACGGCCGGCCACATCGACCACGGCAAGAGCGCCCTCGTCCGGGCGCTCACCGGTACCGACCCCGACCGCCTGGAAGAGGAGAAGCGGCGGGGGATGACCATCGACCTGGGGTTCGCCCACCTGGACCTGCCCAGCGGGCGCCGTGTGGGCATCGTGGACGTCCCCGGCCACGAGCGGCTGATCCGGACCATGGTGGCCGGAGCCACCGGCATCGACGTGGTCCTGCTGGTGGTCGCCGCAGACGAAGGCGTGATGCCCCAGACCCGGGAGCACCTGGACATCCTGCGCTTCCTGCCGGTGCGCCGCGGCGTGGTGGTGCTGACCAAGGTGGACCTGGTCTCCGACCCGGCCTGGCTGCAGCTGGTCGCCGACGATGTCCGGGCCCTGGTCCGCGGGACGTTCCTGGAGGGCGCGCCGGTGGTCAGCGTCTCCTCCCGCACCGGGCAGGGCATTGCCGACCTGATCCGCACCCTGGATGTCCTGCTGGATGAGGTGCCCGAGCGGCCTGCCGATGCGCCGGCGCGGCTGCCCATCGACCGGGCGTTCGTCATGCCGGGGTTCGGGACCGTGGTGACGGGCACCCTGTGGAGCGGCCGCATCGTCCCCGGAGACGTCCTGGAGCTGCTGCCCGCCGGCCTGCCGGTGCGGGTGCGGGGCGTGCAGTCCCACGGGGTGCCCGTGCCCGCCGGGGTGGCGGGGTCGCGGGTAGCCGTCAACCTGTCGGGGGTCGAGGCCGACCAGGTCGAGCGCGGCCACGTCCTGGCGTCTGTCGGCGTGTTCCGTCCCACCACGCTGGTGGACGCCCGGGTGCGCCTGCTGCCCGCAGCGTCTCCCCTGCCTCATATGGCCCGCATCCGGATGTACGTGGGCGCCGACGAGGCCATCGGCCGCCTGCGGCTGCTGGACCGGCCGCACCTGGAGCCCGGACAGGAGGCAGTCGCCCAGATCCAGCTGGAGTCCCCGGTGGTGGTGGCCGACGGCGACCCCTTCGTGCTGCGGCGATACTCCCCTCTGGCCACCCTGGGAGGCGGGGAGATTCTGGGAGCCCACCCGCCTCGCCGGCGGCGGGGAGCGGCCAGCGTGGCGGCCATCGAACAGGCGGCATCTGCGGGACTGGACGGGAAGGTGGAAGCCGCCGTGGCGGCGAGCGGGCCGGCCGGGACGACCCCGGAGGACCTCGCCCGGGCCCTGACGGCGTCCCGGTCGCAGGTGGAGGAGGCTACGGCGTCCCTGCAGGCCGCCGGGAGCCTGCTGATGATCCGGGGGCGGCTGTTCCACCGGGAGGCCGTGCGCTCGACATCCGACAGGATCCTGCAGGCGCTGGAGGCCTTCCACCGCGCGCACCCCTGGCGCGCCGGTATGCCCAAAGACGAGTTGAAGACCGTGGCCTTCCCCTCCGGGGACGACCGCCTCTATGCGCACGTTCTGGCGGACCTGGCGACGTCGGAACAGGTCCAGGAGATCGGGGGACTGGTCCGGCGCGCAGAGTTCAGGCCGGCCGTGTCGGCGGAGGAGGCAGCCGTGCGCGGCCGCATCGAGGCGGCGCTGCTCCGGGAGCGGTTTGCGCCGCCCGGCAGGGACGAGCTGGCCCGGGAGGTCGGCGGCGGCTCTGTGTTCGAGCGGATGCTCCAGGCCCTGCGGGATGAGGGCGTCGTGGTGGAGGTGGCTCCGGGGATGCACTTTCACCGCCAGGCCCTGGAGGAGATCCGGGCCATCGTGGCCGACGAGGTGTCGAAGTCGGGCAGCGTGACCGTGGCCTCCCTGCGGGACCGCCTGCAGACCAGCCGGAAGTACGCGCTGGCCGTCCTGGAGTACTTCGACACCATCCGCGTCACCCGGCGGCTGGGAGACGCCCGGGTCCTGCTGGACCGCGCGCCGGCGTCGGGCGGCCGCCCCTGACGGACCGTCCGTGAGGGGCTCCGCGGGACGCCGTGCGAGGGTCGTCGTCCCGTTCCCGCGGCCGCTGGTCCGGGTGCGCGTGGTCAGCCGGGCCAACCGTTTTGCCGTCTGGGCCCGCGCCGGCGGGCGGCGTCTGTACCTGCACCTGCCCAACCCGGGTCGGATGACCGAGCTGCTCCGGCCCGGGGCGGCCGGGCTGGCGCACCTGCGCGGAGGCGGGGAGAAGCGCACGCGGGGCGTGCTGCTGCTGGTCCGCCACCGCGGCCGATGGGTGGGGATGGACGCGCGGCTGCCCAACGCCCTCTGTGCGGCGGCGCTGCGGGCCGGTCTCCTCCCGAACCTTCGCCATTACCACCGGTGGCGGGCCGAGGTGCGGAGAGGGGACAGCCGGTTTGACTTCGTGGGCGAGGGCCCGCGCGGCCATGTGGTGGTGGAGGCCAAATCCTGCAACCTGGTGTCCGGCGGGGTCGCGCTGTTTCCCGATGCCCCCACCGCGCGCGGGGCGCGCCACCTGCTGGACCTGGCCCGGATGGCCCGGCGGGGGGCGCGGGCGGTCGTGGTGTGGTTCGTCCAGAGGGACGACGCCTCGGTCCTGCGCCCTTATGAGGAGGCCGACCCGCAGTTCGCGCGGGCGGCGCGGGCGGCGGCCCGGGCCGGCGTGCGGTTCTACGCGTTCACCTGCCGGATGTCTCCGGCCGGTGCGACCGTCCTCCGCCGCATCCCGGTGCGGCTGGGCCGGGTGCGGGCGGCGCGTTGACCGGGGAGGGGGGAGGGGATACCATGGGATGACGCGGAGGGCAACGGGGTCTGGTGGCCCTTCCGGTCTTCAAAACCGGCGGGAGGCCGGTCGGCCTCCGGTGGGTTCGATTCCCACGGCCCTCCGCCACGGCGCCATCCTGATTTCTCAGGCCGCACGGCGGCGGGCGCGTTCCGGCCGCGCGAGGTGATGTCCCGTGATCGTGGATGCCTTCGTGGAGATCCCCAAAGGCAGCCGGAACAAGTACGAGTACGATCCCCTGCGGAACCGCATCCGTCTGGACCGGGTCCTGTACTCGCCGCTCCACTACCCGGCCGACTACGGCTTCATCGTGGACACCCTGGCCGAGGACGGCGACCACCTGGACGTGCTCATCGCCACCTACGAGCCCACCTTCCCCGGTTGCCTGGTGCCCGTCAGGCCGGTGGGCGTCCTGGACATGGTGGACGAGAAGGGGCGGGACCAGAAGATCCTGGCCGTCCCGGCGGGGGATCCGCGGTTCGCCGAGGTGGTCGAGCTGGCCCAGCTGCCCCCTCACTTCCTGGCCGAGATCGAGCACTTCTTCACGGTGTACAAGACGCTGGAGCGCAAGCCGACGGAGGTCCTGGGCTGGTCGGGGCGCCCGGATGCCGAGCGGACGATCCACGACGCCCAGAACAGGTTCCGGTCCCGGGCCGCCCCGGTCCCGACAGCGCGCGCGCGGACCCGCGCCCGGAGCCGGCGGAGGCCGCGATAGCCCCGGCCGGCTCCACGCGCCCGCTGCGGCGGGGCCTCCTAGTTCAGGGCGGCCGCGGTGGCGTCGGGAGGAGCGATCTTCTCGATCTGCCTGTTGAGGGCCTGCAGGACCGCCCGGGCCACGGCCCACCGGGGATCCGTGCCGGCCGGGGCCGATCCGGCCAGCAGCAGCTCGCGGCCGCCGGCTCCCAGGGTCAGGGTGACCACCACGAGCGGGGAGGGAGAGGGCAGCAGCTGGACCGAGTCCAGGGCGATCCGCATCTCCGCCCCGGCGAATCCCGCATACATGCGCACGGCGTTCACCGTGGCCTGGGCGACCACCCGGGCCCAGGCGCCGTCCTCGGCCGGGCCGGTGGCCAGGCCGACGTGGGAGACTCCCGAGTTCCGGAGCTGCACCCGCGCGCGGGTCCGGGTGGGGGTAGCCTCGTACGACACGTCCTCAAGCCTCAGCCGACGACCCACGGCATCCTCCCGGAGCAGGCTACTCGTTACCAGGTAGAGCAATTTTCATGCCACATCGCAACCCGAGGCGGCTCCCCGGCGGCCCCGGACACAGGCCGGCCGGGGCCGGATCCTTCTCCGGCCCCGGCCGGGGCGGTGCGGGAGGGGAGGGGATCCCGCTACCGGATCAGGGAAAGCAGCGTGGCGTTGGCCGTGAGCAACCGCAGGCCCACCAGGAAGGCGGCGAAGCTCACCACCCACCCCACCAGAACCACCTGCAACCGGCGGTCCAGGTCGTTGAACCGCGACTGGATCACATCGAACTCCTCGTAGCGCATCGCTCCACGATCCTCCCGTTATCCGTGCCCCGCAGGGTCGAGACCACCTCCGGCGCCACCCCGACAGAAGAGCAACCCCCGTGCCGCGCCGGTGAAGTCTTCCCGCGCTCGCCCGGGGGGTGGGAGATCCGGGACGGAACAGGGGAAGATAGCGGACAGATTGAGGGAAGTCGCGAGGTTCGGCCGGCGGTGGGGTGACCCTCAACCCGACAGGGCGGCGCGGACCTGGTTGCGACCCAGGCGCTTGGCGGCGTAGAGGGCACCGTCGGCCACCTGCATCAGCTGGTCGTACTCGTAGCCGTCCTCGGGACAGGAGGCGATCCCCACGCTCACCGTGAGGCGGCCCTGGGGCTGGACCCGGCCGCCCCGGAAGGGGTACTGCTCCACCACCGCGCGCAGCCTCTCCAGGACCTCCACGGCGTCAGCTTTGGCAGTGTTGACCATGATCAGCGCGAACTCCTCACCGCCGTACCGCGCCAGCACGTCGCTGGTCCGCAGGTGGGCCCGCAGCAGCGCTGCCAGCTCGCGCAGCAGGGCGTCGCCGACCAGGTGGCCCAGACTGTCGTTGTAGGCCTTGAAGAAGTCCAGGTCGATCATGGCCACCGAACAGCATCCGCCGTACCGCCGGATGCGCGCCAGCTCGGCGCGCAGGATCTCCTCGAAGTGACGGCGGTTGTACAGGCCCGTCAGAGGATCGGTGATGGCCAGTTCCGCCAGGCGGGCCCGCAGGGCCTTGCGCTCCTCCCGCTGGCGCCGCAGGCGCTCGAACACCACCCCCGAGTAGGCATTGATCAGCAGGAACACGGCCACCGTCGCGGCCTCTCCGGTCACCGCCACGGGGTGGCCCTGGCGGGCCAGCAGCCCCACCATGCCCAGGTAGCCCGCCGCCATGAGCGCCGACAGGCCGAACACCCCCGCGAAGCCCACCAACCCCGCCAGGAAGACGGGCGCGGCCAGCCAGGCCATCAGGAGCGCCGCCCGCATGGACGGGACCGTGTAGACGTAGAGGATGAGCAGCCCGGTGGCCGCGACCATCGGCCCGTACACGAAGTGCCTGTCCCGCCGCAGAACGCAGGCCCACCGCCGGCGCACCGCCACCCCCAGGATCCCCTGCACGACCACGGTGACCACCAGGGCCAGGACGCACTGGCCGGGTGCCGGCGGGCGCGGGCTCAGGTGGCCCAGGGTGCAGGCAATGGCCAGCGCCAGCAGCAGCCCGGCGGTGGCCGTGAGCAGGCCGTGGGTCATGCGGCGTTGCCTGTCGGATTCGCTGATCATCGGTCCGTCATCCCGCACACACCCTTCGCGCGCGAGGACGTCTGGATCCAGGTAGCAAGTTATATTCCTCGCTCGGCCGGTGGTTCAGGCCTTTCGGCCGGACATCTCCCGCGGATATCGGTTTGACGCCGCTTGTCTTTCTCGTCTCACCGCCGCCCGCAGGTGGGCGGTCGGACGGCCGTCGAAGGAGGATGGCGTGCAGCGGGATCTGACCCCCATGATGCGCCAGTACCAGCAGCTGCGGGCCCGCTATCCCGGCATGCTGCTGATGTTCCGGCTGGGCGACTTCTACGAGCTGTTCTTCGACGATGCGGTGGTGGCCGCCCGGGACCTGGAGATCACCCTCACCTCCCGGGAGGTGGGCAAGGGCCGGCGGGTTCCCATGTGCGGGATCCCCCACCACGCCCTGGACAGCTATCTGGCCCGGCTGGTGGAGCGGGGTCACCGCATCGCCATCTGCGAGCAGCTGGAAGACCCGCGCCGGGCTCGCGGCCTGGTGCGCCGCGACGTGGTACGGGTCGTCACGCCCGGGACGCTGGTGGAACCCGCGCTCCTGCCCGGCCCCGCCAACAACTTCCTGGTGGCCCTGCGCCCGGGCGCCGACGGCTGGGGGCTGGCGGCGGCCGACCTGTCCACCGGGGAGTTCCAGGTGACCGAGCTGACCGGGGACGACGCGGCGGGGCGGGTGGCCGACGAACTCGCCCGCCTGGCCGCCCGGGAGGTCCTGGTGCCCGACGACCACCCCGACGCCGTCCGGAGCCTGCTGCCGGAGGGCAGCCACCTCACGCCCCTGGAGGCGTGGGCGTTCGAACCACACACTGCCCGGCAGAGACTGCTCGCGCACTTCCAGGTGGCGACCCTGGACGGATTCGGATGCGAGCACCTGCCCCTCGCGGTGGCGGCGGCCGGGGCGCTGCTGTGGTACCTGCAGCAGACCCAGCGGGGATCCCTCAGCCACCTGTGGCGCCTCGTGACCTATAGCGCCGACGGTGGCCCGGTGGTGGACGAGGCCACGCGCCGGAACCTCGAACTGGTCCGCAACCTGCGGGACGGGGGGCGGACGGGCACGCTGCTGGAGGTCCTGGACCAGACCCTCACGCCCATGGGTGCTCGCCGGCTGCGCCAGTGGCTGCTGCAACCGCTCCGGGATCGCGCGGCCATCCTCCGCCGCCAGGAGGCGGTGGCGTACCTGGCGGAGCGGACCCGGGTGCGCGAGGACGTGCGATCCGCGCTGCGGGGGCTGGCCGACCTGCACCGGCTGGTCAGCCGGGTCGGCCACGGGTCGGCGACCCCCCGGGACCTGGTGGCCCTGGCGGGATCTCTGCGCCGCCTTCCGGCGCTGGCCGCGGCCCTGGCCGGCGAGCTGCCCGCGCAGCTACTGGACCTGCGCGGCCAGGTGGACGCCCACGCCGACGTGGTGGCGCTCGTCGGCGCGGCCCTGGTGGACAGCCCGCCCGCCTCCGCCCAGGACGGCGGCATCATCCGGGACGGCTACAGCCCCGAGCTGGACGAACTGCGGCGCCTGAGCCGGGAGGGCAAGACCTGGATCGCCACCCTGGAGGCCGCCGAGCGGCAGCGGACCGGGATCAAATCTCTGCGGGTCGGCTACAACAAGGTCTTCGGGTACTACCTGGAGGTGACCCGGCCCAACCTGCACCTGGTGCCTCCCGACTACGTCCGCAAGCAGACCCTGGTCGGGGCGGAGCGCTTCGTCACCCAGGAGATGAAGGAGAAGGAAGCCGCCATCCTGGGGGCCGAGGAGCGGATCGCCGAGCTGGAGGCCTCGCTGTTCGCCCAGGTGCGGGACCGGGTGGCCGCGCAGGCAGGCCCTCTGCTGCGCACGGCCGACGCGGTGGCCGATCTGGACGCCCTGGCGGCGCTGGCCGAGGCGGCGGTGGTGGGAGGTTATGCCCGCCCGGAGATCACCGACGAGCCCGTGCTGGAGATCCGCGCCGGCCGCCACCCGGTGGTGGAGCGGGCGCAGCCCGAGGAGCGCTTCGTCCCCAACGACCTGACGATGTCGGCCCACGACCGGGCCATCCTCATCGTCACCGGGCCCAACATGGCCGGCAAGTCCACCTACCTGCGCCAGACCGCCCTCATCGTGCTCCTGGCCCAGATCGGGTCGTTCGTCCCCGCCGCGGCCGCGCGGATCGGCCTGGTGGACCGGATCTTCACCCGGGTGGGGGCCACCGACGACCTCGCCACGGGGCGCAGCACATTTCTCGTGGAGATGCAGGAGGTCGCCCACATCCTGCACCACGCCTCCCCCCGCAGCCTGATCATCCTGGACGAGGTGGGGCGGGGGACCTCCACCTACGACGGGATGAGCCTGGCGTGGGCGGTGGTGGAGTACCTGCACGACCACGTCGGCGCCCGCACCCTGTTCGCCACCCACTACCACGAGCTGACCGAGCTGGCCGACCTGCTGCCCCGGGTCCACAACGTGACCATGCTGGTCCGGGACGAGGGCCAGCGGATCGTCTTCCTGCGCCGGGTGGCCGACGGCCGCGCCGACCGCAGTTACGGCATCCACGTGGCGCAGCTGGCCGGCCTCCCCCCGGCGGTCATCGCCCAGGCGCGGCGCATCCTGGAGCGCCTGGAAGCCACCGCCCGCCCGGCCCCGGCCGGCGAGTCATTCCTGCCGCCCGTCCCCTCCCGCGCCGTCGGGGCCTGGCAGCTGTCCCTGCCCCTGGCGGTCCCGTCGGAGGTGGAGGAGGCCCTGCTGGCGCTGCCCCTGGAGTCGATGACGCCGATGGAGGCGATGGCCGCCCTGCACGACCTGCGGGAGCGGCTGCGCCGCCAGTACGCCGCCCGCGCGCCGGAAGGGGGCAAGGTGGTCCGGATGCGCCGGAAGGCACCGGATTCTCCGCAGTGACACCCGTGGAGCCGGCGTCCGGGCCGCCGTCCGCCGTGGACCGCATCCGGATCCTCGACCCGTCCGTGGCCGACCGCATCGCCGCCGGCGAGGTGGTGGAGCGTCCGGCGTCGGTGGTGAAGGAACTGGTGGAGAACAGCCTGGACGCCGGCGCCACGCGGGTGGTGATCGAGGTCGAAGCGGCAGGGCTGAACCTCATCCGGGTCGCCGACGACGGCGGCGGCATGCACCCCGACGATGTCCCGCTGGCGGTCCGCCGGTTTGCGACCAGCAAGATCTCCTCCGCCGACGACCTGGCCGCCATCCGGTCGTTCGGGTTTCGGGGGGAGGCTCTGCCCAGCATCGCCGCCGTCTCGCTGCTGGAGATCGTGAGCGCGCCCCCGGGAGGGACCCTGGGCCGGCGGCTGCGGGTGCGGGGAGGGGAGATCGAGGCCGACGAACCGGCGAGCGCGCCGGCCGGGACCGTGGTCACCGTCCGCCACCTGTTCTACAACACCCCGGCGCGGCGCAAGTTCCTCCGCTCTCCCGCCCGGGAGTTCGCGCTCATCGTGGAGGCGGTGGACCGCCTGGCCCTCGCGTGCCCCCAGGTGGGCTTCCGCCTGATCCACGCCGGCGCCGAGGTCCGCCGCTTCCCCCCGGCCAGCCCGGCCGACCGCCTGGCGGCCGTGGTGGGCGCCCAGGAGGCCGGGGGCATGGTGGCGGTGGCGGAGGAGGGAGGCGGGCTGCGGGTGTGGGGATGGGCCGGCAGGCCCGAGATGGCGCAGGGGACGCGGCGTCTGCAGTACCTGTACGTCAACCGGCGCCCCGTCCACAGCCGGGCGCTGACCGCCGCGGTGGAGGAGGCCTACCGCCAGCTGGTCCCCGCCGGCCGCCACCCGCCGTTCGTCCTGTTCGTGGACGTGCCCCCCGAGCGGGTGGACGTGAACGTCCACCCCCGCAAGGCAGAGGTGCGCTTTGCCGACGAGCGCGCGGTGTGCGCCGCCGCCTTCCGGGCGGTGCAGGGGGCACTGCGGACGCAGATCCTCATCCCGGCGGTGGGCTCGCGGGGATGGGACGTTCCCGGCGCCGTGGCCGAGCCCGGGGATCTCCCGATCGCGGCCGGGACGGCCGCCGTCACCCCGGCGGTGGAGATTCCCGCCGCCGGGCGCCTGCCGGCGCTGCGCCTGGTGGGACAGCTGCACCGCACCTACCTGCTGGCGGAAGGCCCCGAGGGCTTGGTGATCGTCGACCAGCACGCCGCCCACGAGCGCGTCCTCTACGAGCGCCTGCTGGACCGGCGCCGTGCCGGGATGGCCACCGGCCAGGGGATCGTCCCCCCGGCGGTGGTGGAACTGCGCCCCGAGCAGGCGGCCCTGCTCAGAGCCTGTGCCGACGCCCTGGCCGGGATGGGATGGGTCCTGGACGAGTTCGGGGAAGCGACGGTCCTGGTCCGGGCCGTCCCCGCGATCGCCGCCCGTCTGGCCCCCGGACGCCTGCTGGCCGATCTCCTCGCCGAGGTGGGAGCGGGGGACCGCCTGCGGGCGGGGGAGGACATCCTGGAACGGCTGACCATCGCCACCGCCTGCCGGTCGGCGGTGCGGGCGGGAGATGCCCTGTCCGTCGAGGAGATGGCGTCCCTGCTGGCGGACCTGGCCCGCACCCGCGATCCATTCACCTGCTTCCACGGCCGGCCCACCCTCATCATGGTTCCCCGCGCCCGGCTGGAGTCGTGGTTCCTGCGCCGCTAGACACCTCTGCGGGAGGAAGCGTCCCACCCCTGGTGGTGCTCTGCGGCCCCACGGCGGTGGGCAAGACCGCCGCGGCCGTGGAACTGGCCTTGCGCATCGGCGGGGAGATCGTCTGCGCCGACTCCCGGACGCTGTACCGGGGAATGGACATCGGCACCGCCAAGCCCACCCCCGAGCAGCGCCGGCGGGTCCCGCACCACCTGCTGGATGTGGCGGACCCCGACCAGACCGTGACCCTGGCCACCTACCGGACGCTGGCCGCCGCCGCCCTGGAGGCGATCCGCAGCCGGGGGCGCGTGCCGCTGCTGGTGGGCGGTACGGGACTGTACATCCGGGCCGTGGTGGATGGCTTCACCATCCCCCCGGTGCCTCCGGACCCGGACCTGCGGGCGCGCCTGGAGGACGACGAGCGCAGGCAGCCGGGCATCCTGCACGCGCGCCTGCGGGAGGTGGACCCCGTGGCCGCCGCGCGCATCCACCCCCGCAACGTGCGCCGGCTGGTCCGGGCCCTGGAGGTCTACGCCCACACCGGCCGGCCGATCTCCGAGCTCCAGCGGGCCGATCCGGTGGGGGCGGCGGTCCAGATCGGCCTGACCATGGACCGCGCAGCCCTGTACCGCCGCATCGAGGCCCGGGTGCGCGAGCAGCTGGAGCGCGGCCTGGTGGACGAGGTGCGCGTCCTGCTGGAGCGGGGCTACGACCCCCGCCTGCCGGCCATGCAGGGGCTGGGCTACAAGGAGATCGCCGCCTACCTGCGCGGGGAGTGCACCCTGGCCGAGGCGGTGGCGCGCCTGGTGCGCAATACCCGCCGCTATGCTCGCCGGCAATGGATCTGGTTCCGCCGCGACCCCCGCATCCGCTGGCTGGACGTGGACGAGCTGACCCCGGCGCAGGTGGCCGAGGCCGTGGCCGCCATGCTACAGTGAAGCCGGAGCGGGCTGCTGCCCGGACGACGTGACCCGGGAGGGGAGAATGCAGGTCGCACGACGACTGGAGCAGATCGGCGCCTACCTGTTCGCGGACCTGGACCGCCGTCAGGAGGAGCTGGCCCGGCGGGGGGTGGACGTCATCAACCTCGGGGTCGGAGATCCTGACCTGCCGACCCCGTCTCACATCGTGGACGCCCTGATGGAGGGCGCCAGCGATCCCCGCAACCACCGGTATCCGCCCTACGGGGGGACGGCCGAGTTCCGCGCGGCGGTGGCGCGCTGGTACGCCCGGCGGTTCGGCGTCGCCCTGGATCCCCAGCGGGAGGTGCTGGCGCTGATCGGGTCCAAGGAGGGCATCGCCCACCTTCCGTGGGCGATCCTCGATCCCGGCGACGTGGCCCTGGTGCCCGACCCCGGCTATCCGGTGTACCGGGCTGCCACCATCCTGGCCGACGGCGTGCCCTACCCGCTCCCCCTGCGGCCCGAACGGGGCTTTCTGCCCGACCTGGACCGCGTGCCGGCGGATGTGCTGGCCCGGGCGCGGCTGATGTTCCTGAACTACCCCAACAACCCCACGGGGGCGGTGGCGACCCGGGAGTTCTTCGAGGAGGCGGTGGCGTTTGCCCGGCGACACGCCCTGCTGCTGGCGCACGACAACTCCTACTCGGAGATCGCCTACGATGGCTACCGCCCGCCCAGCATCCTGGAAGTCCCCGGGGCGAAGGAGGTGGCGGTCGAGTTCCACTCGCTGTCCAAGACCTACTGCATGACCGGCTGGCGGGTGGGATTTGTCGTGGGCCACGCGCAGGCCGTGGAGGCTCTGGCCCGGCTGAAGACCAATGTGGACTCGGGTGTCTTCCGGGCCGTCCTGCACGCCGCCGTGGCCGCCCTGGACGGTCCCGAGGACGCCCTGCGGGAGCGGCTGCGGGTGTACCAGGGCCGGCGCGACCGCCTGCGGGCGACCCTGCGCCGGCTGGGCTGGCGCGCCCCGGACCTGCGGGCGACGTTTTACGCGTGGCTGCCCACCCCCGACGGCCGGCCCTCGGCGGAGTTCGCCGCCACGGTCTTGGACCGGACCGGCGTCGTGGTCACGCCCGGGGTAGGGTACGGGCAGCAGGGGGAAGGCTACGTGCGCCTGTCGCTGACGGTGCCCGACGACCGCCTGGACGAGGCCCTGCGGCGGCTGGCGGAGGCCTTCGGGCCTGGAGGGAGGGAGACCGTATCGTCAGCGGACGCCCGCTAGCCGGTGTCACCGTTCCCGCCCGCCTGCCGCGCCCCGGGCAGCCCGAGCGGGCCATCCTGGTGGCTCTGACCCGGCCTCGGTCCGGCGAGGCGGGCGACCTGGAGGAGCTTCGTCGCCTGGCCACCTCGGCCGGAGCGGTGGTGGTGGGCACCGTGGTGCAGAAGCGCTCCGCCCCCGATCCCGCCACCTTCCTCGGCGCCGGCAAGGTGGAGGAACTGGCGCGGGCCATCTACGAGCTGGATGCCGACCTGGTGATCGTTGACGACGAGCTCACCCCCGCCCAGCAACGCAACCTGGAGCGTCGGCTGCAGACCAAGGTCGTGGATCGGACGGCGCTGGTCCTGGACATCTTCGCCCGCCGGGCCCGGACCCGGGAAGGCCGCCTGCAGGTGGAACTCGCCCAGATGATCTACCTCCTGCCGCGGCTGACGGGGCGGGGTGTGTGGCTGTCCCGGCTGGGGGGAGGCATCGGCACCCGGGGCCCCGGGGAAACCAAGCTGGAGGTGGACCGCCGCCGGATCCGCCGGCGCGTCACCGACCTGCGCCGGGAGATCGCCGAGATCAGCCGCCACCGCGCTCTGCAGCGCCGGGCACGCCGCCAGGCCCAGTTTCCGGTGGTGGCCCTGGTGGGCTACACCAACGCCGGCAAGTCCACCCTGCTGAACGCGCTGACCGACGCCGGCGTGTTCACCGAGGACAAGCTGTTTGCCACCCTGGACCCGACCGTCCGCCGGGTGACCCTGCCCAACGGCCGCCCGGTGCTGCTGGTGGACACCGTCGGCTTCATCTCCCGGCTGCCCCACCAGCTGGTGGCCGCCTTCCGGGCCACGCTCGAGGAGGTGACCGAGGCGGACCTCCTGGTGCACGTGGTGGATGGCAGCCACCCCGACTGGCGCTGCCAGGTGGCGGCCGTCCGGGCGGTCCTGGCCGACCTGGGCGCCGCCAGCAAGCCGACGGTGCACGCGATCAACAAGGTGGACCGTCTGCCACCAGCCCGGGCGCGGGAGATTGCCGCCGAGGTCGGGGAGGGAGTGCCGATTTCGGCCCTGCACCGGGTGGGCCTGCTCAACCTCCTGCGGGTGATCGCCCGGAAGCTGCCCGAGCCCCTCGAGCGGGTCCGGCTGGTGGTGCCGTACGAGCGGGCGGGGACCCTGGCGGCGCTGTTCAGCCAGGGGCGGATCCTCCACCAGGAGTACGGGGCGTCGGGCATCGCGGTGGAGGCCGAACTGCCCCGGGTGCAGGCCCAGCAGCTGCGCGCCCGGCTGAACGGCCCGCAGCCCCCGTAGGTCCCCGCGGGCGTGCCGACCGCCCGGGTCAGGCCAGGCGGCGGATCAGGGCGACGGCCACGCCCTCGATGACCACATCGCGGGTGTAGATGGGCTCCAGGGCGGGATTCTCCGGCTGCAGGCGGATGCGGTCGGCCTCGCGGTAGAAGCGCTTGACGGTGGCCTCGTCCTCCAGGCGGGCAACCACGATGTCGCCGTTGCGCGCGGTGGACTGCCGCCGCACCAGCAGCAGGTCCCCGTCGTAGATCCCGGCGCCGATCATGCTGTCCCCGCGCACGTGCAGGAGAAACCCTTCGGCGCCGCCCAGCAGATCCGCGGGCAGAGGCAGGTAGTCTTCGATGTTCTGCTGGGCCAGGATCGGCTCGCCGGCGGTCACGCGCCCGACCACCGGCACGGGGACGACCTTCTTGGCCGGTACTTCACGTTCATCCCGCAGGATCTCCAGGGCCCGGGGCTTGCTGGGATCCCGGCGGATGTAGCCTTTCTTTTCCAGGGCCGACAGGTGGCTGTGCACCGTCGAGCTGCTGGTCAGCCCCAGCGCCTGTCCGATCTCGCGGACCGACGGGGGGTAACCGTGTGCGTCGGTGTAGCGCTGGACGAAGGCGAGGATTTCCCGCTGGCGACGCGTCAGGCCTTTGCTCATCGTGCACACCCGCCCGGGGGTGGGCGGTCCGGTCCCGGCACCCTCCGGCGAGGGTGATTCTAGCACAGGAGCAGTCCATTGGCAAACACCTGTTCGGCACCGGCGAGGGCGTGACCCCGGGACCGGGAAGTTCCGATAATGTCTGTTATGTTAACTAGTCACTTTCATCGCCCCGGGGGCGGCGAAGCCTGCGCGGCAGCGCCGCCCGGCCTGGACGGCCGCCAGGCTTCCTCCCTCGCCCTCCTGGCCCGGTACTCCTCCAGCTGTCGGGCCACCTCGCCCGGGCTCCACCCCAGTTCCCGGGCCATGAGGTTCGCGACGGAGGGCGCGGCGCGGTCCGCAGCCTCCGTATCCAGCACGGCGAGCCGCGTCCGCAGGTACAGACAGTCCACCAGGCTCAGGGCGTACTCGCTGCGGCACGCGTAAACCACCTCGGCCGCGATGTGCGGCAGCCCGGACGCCAGCCGGGATCCCAGGCGGGGATCCTCCCGGGCCAGCCGCAGGATCGCCGCGACGAGCCCGCCGTAGGCGAACAGCAGGTGCTGGCGCTGGTCGTCTTCCAGACCGCTGCGATCCAGTTCGGCCGCCGCCTCCGGCATTTCGGCTCCCACCAGGGGGATGGTGTGCGTCCGACACGGCCGCCACCTCCCCTCCAGTCGGACCAGCGCGTCCACCGCGTCCTGCGCCATCTGCCGATAAGTGGTCAGCTTCCCGCCGGCGACCGTCACCAGCCCCACGGGCGAGACCACCACCAGGTGGTCGCGGGAAAGGGTTGCGGTGGACCCGTCCGGCCGGCCCACCAGCGGGCGGATCCCCGCGTACGCCGCGGTCGCGCGCTGGACCCCCACGGGCGCCCGCAGGTATCGGCTGGCGTGTTCGAGCAGGTACGCGACCTCGTCGGGGGTCACCTGCGGGCTGTCGAGGTCTGCCTCGTACGGCGTATCGGTGGTGCCCAGCACAAACCGTCCTCCCCACGGCACCAGGAAGGCCAGCCGCCCGTCGTCCGTCTCGGGGATCACCAGGGCCGCCCGGGCTCGCACCGCGTCGGGGGCCAGGACCAGGTGGACACCCTTGCTGTGGCGGATGCGGAAGGGCACATGTCCGTCCAAAGCCGCCACCCGCTCCGCCCAGATCCCCGTGGCATTGACCACCCACCGGGCGGGCACCTCCAGTGTGCGACCCGTCAGGCGGTCCACCACCCCCGCCGCGCGGATGCGGCCCCCCGCGCGCTCGAACCCCACCACTTCCGCATAGTTCACAGTCCACGCGCCCAGGGCGCGGGCTGTGGCCAGCACCGCGTGCGTCAGGCGCACGTCGTCGGTACGTCCGTCCCAGTACAGGAACGCGGCCCGCAGCCCCGCGGTCCGCAGATCCGGCACCAGCTCCGCCACCTCGGCTGCGGCGAGGACGCGGTGGCGCAGGCGCGGGTCGCGGCTGAACAGGTCGTATGCAGCCAGCGCCACCCGGACGCCGAGCGGCGCGCACCCCTCCAGCCAGCCCGGAAGGCGCATCCCCAGGGGCCTGCGGCTCCCCCGGTACAGCGGGACCACGAACCCCACGGGCCGGACGAGGTGCGGGGCCAGCCGGAACAGCAGGCGCCGCTCCCGCAACGCCTCTCGCACGAGCCCCACGTGCCCTTGGGGCAGGTAACGGATGCCGCCGTGCACGAGCCGCGTGGATCGGCTGCTGGTCCCGGAGGCGAAATCCCGCCGCTCCACGAGGCCCACCCGGTAGCCGCGGCTGGCTGCGTCCAGGGCCACTCCGGCCCCGGTAATCCCTCCGCCCACCACCAGCACGTCCACGCCCCGCCCCAGCGCGTCCAGGGCCTCCTGTCGCGACACCGACCGCTCCTCAGTCCTCCCGTCAGGTGAAGACACGTTCAACAGTCCCCCGGAAGGGGCGGTGCAGCCCCGGCCCGGTCTCCCTCCCCGCCGCCTGAGACCGCTCAGCCGACCGGAGGGCTCCCCCGGTCGTCCCCCTGCCTCCCGGGCGCGACACCGTCGGGGACCACCTCCGCCAGAGTGGCCAGGACGAAGTCCGGCGGCTCTGGACAACGCTCCACCATCTCCGGGGTGGTGGCACCGGTCAGCACCACCGCGGTGGCGCACCCCATCTTCTTGCCCAGGACCACGTCCGTCTCCAGCCGGTCACCCACCACCAGCGTGTCCTCCACCGGGGTGCCCAGGCGTTCCAGGAGGACCCGGGCCATGATGGGCGAGGGCTTGCCCGCCACCTCCTCCACGCGCCGGCCGGTGGCGGCCTCCAGAGCCGCCACCACCGCTCCTGCGTCGGGCAGGCCTCCATCGGGCGTGGGGCAGTACGGGTCGAGGTTGGTGGCCACAAAGCGGGCGCCCCGGCGCAGGGCGGCAAACCCCGCCCGGAGTTTGCGATAATCGAAGGTCCGGTCGAAACACGCGACCACGTAGTCCACATCCTCGGGCCGCTCCACCAGCCGCAGGCCCGCGGCTGCGAGCTCGCTTTTCACCGACTCCTCGCCGATGACAAAGAGGCGCGCCCCGGGCGCGGTGGACGCCAGGTATCGGGCCAGGACAGCGGAGGAGTTGATCACATCCTCGGGCGGTGTAGGGATGCCCAGGCGCGTGAGCTTGGCCGCATGGTCCTCCCGGGTGTACAGAGGATTGTTGGACAGAAACACCACCCGGGCCCCGCTCCGCCGCAGCGTGTCCACTGCGCGGTCCGCGCCGGGCAGCAGGGTGTCTCCCAGGTACACCGTCGCGTCCAGGTCTACGGCGTACCCCCGGTAGACACGCTGGGGGCGCCGGCGGATCATCTGTCCCCTTCCCCCGACGGACCCCGAATCACCACGGGGAGGCGACGCCTCCCGGAAGAAATCCCGCAAAACCAAAAACCCACCCGGCCCTCGCAGGCCCGAGCGGGTTCTCTCTGGTCTCTCCCGCCCCCGTCGGGGTGCTCACCACTACGGTGCTCACCACTACTATGAGCGGCGCCGCCACGAGCCGTCAAGGTCTCCCGCTGTCGACCTCTCGCCCGGAGCGCCGGCAGAGGACGCCACCGAGCCGTCCCTCAGGCGGTGGGAGAGACCTCCAGCACCTCCACCTGATCTGCGGGGTACATCCGCTCGGCCCTGGGCGAATCCAATGCCACGGTGACCACGCCGTAGAGCGGCAGGACCCGCACCACCGTGCCCTGGGGATGGCCGGGCTCGGCCAGAACACGCACCCGGGCGCCTGGCATCAATGGCCGGCTGGCCACATCGGCACCGCTGCGGCGTCCGCGCATCAGAGACCTCCGGGCGGCCGTCAGCCCTCCGAGGACGGCAGGCGCTCGAACATCAGGATCGAGTAGTCCAGGTTCTGGGCGGATACGCCGCACTGGCGCAGCATGGCCATCACCTGCGCCCGGTGGTGCACCTCGTGGAACAGCAGCTGGGCGGCGATCCCTCCGGTGGTGGTGCGGATGCGGACCCCGTCCAGGCCCGCGTACTCCACCGGCGCGGTCCAGTCGGTGATGGCCGCCAGGGTCTGCCGGGTCTGCGCCGCCAGCTCCGCCCACGCCGCCGCCAGGGGCTGCACCCCGGTCCGGGCGAACCGGGCGAACGGCCGCTCCTCAGGCGGGGGCACCACCTCCCCGCGCAGGCGGCGCCCGTAGGTCCACTCGGCGGAGGCCGTGTGCACCAGGGTCGCCCGGATGGAACGGTGGCCGAACGGGAACTCCCGGGCGTATTGCTCGTCGGTGAGCCCGCCCACCCACTGCAGCAGTCGGGCCCTCGCCGCTTCCAGGTAGGCATACAGGTGCGCCGGGTGAAATCCGGCGCGGTCGGTCAGGCCAGCAGTTCCCACGCGCATCCACCCTCCCGTACCCAGCGATCATCCGCCGCCCGCCGCCGTCGCACCCGCGCGCCTGGCGCCGTCCGCGTGGGGCGAGCGCCCGCGGGCGCGGATCGCGGGGCGACCCACCGCGCCACCTGCAGACGGACCTCGTCGGTCTCCCGCGTACCGCCCCGAGTGCAGGCCCCCTACCCTTCGATCCGGCGGGCCTGGGCCAGGATGCGGTTGACGGCCTTCATGGTGGCCCGGACCACGGCCTCGTGCGGGTCGGCGGTGAACAGCGCGGAACCTAGCAGGTAGTGGGGACCGCCGCCCGGGCGTGCGGCCACCAGCAGGATGTGCACCGCCTCGCCCTGGTCCAGCGGCGTGCGGGAGATCTCCTCCACCGCCACCTCCCACTGCGGAGGCAGCCACTGCCGGGCGGCCGTCACCGTGGCGTCCACCAGCAGGCGCAGGCCGGCGGTGCCCAGGGCGGGCCCGGCGGCCTGCCCGGTGGCGCGGTGGCCATCCCACTCCAGCTCCACCGTGGCGGTCCCCCGCCCCTCCTCCACCCCCAGGTCGATCCGCCGGATCGCCGCCCGCCGCGTCGGACCCGGCCCCGGATGCGGGGCGGCCGGGGGAATCTGCGCCCCGTGGAGGATGCGCTCTTCGGTGCGCTTGGCCAGGGTGGACGCCCGGCTGGCCAGCGTGAGCAGGTCGTCCACGGTGGCTTCGTAGTGGATGTCGTGCCGCTCGGCGGTGCGCTTGCCCCCGGCGATTCCCACCGACGCGCTGATGCTGCCCGGGGGCGCTCCCGGCACGTCCAGCTCGACAATCGCCTCCCGCAGGCGGCGGGCCAGGGCGGTGGCCTCGGCGGCACTGCGGGTGGAGACGATGGCAAACTCGTCGCCGGCGTACCGGCAGACGCTGTCCCGGGCGGGATCGGTATGATCTCGCACCAGGGCCGCCACCGCCTGGATCACCCGGTCTCCGACCACGTGCCCGTACAGTTTGTTCACCAGGCCGAAGTCGTCCAGGTCGATGAACAGCACGGTGATCTCCCGTCCGGCCTTCAGCAGGTCGGCCGCCTGCTGGCGCAGGGTGCCAGACCAGGGCAGGCCCGTGAGGGGGTCGGTGAGGCGGCCCAGCTCGTGGAGCAGGTCTCCCCGGGTCACCACCCCCACCACCCGCCCGGCTTCGTCCACCACCGGCAGCCGCCCCACCCCGTGGCGCTTCATCAGGTCGTAGGCGTCGGTAATCCGCTCCCCCGGCGAGACGGTAATCACCTGGCGGGTCATCACCTCGCGAACCGGCCGGTAGGGAGGCTGGCCCACCAGGTCCCGGAGGGTGACGATGCCCACGATCCGGCCCTCCGGATCCACCACCGGCGCGCCGCCGATCCGGTGCTCCGCCAGCCGCCGGGCGACCGCCGCGACCGTCTCCTCGGGCGAGGCGGTGATCACGGCGCGGGCCATGAATGCGGCGACGGTCCTCACCGTTCACCCTCCCCGGCTTCCCGCAGCACGGCGGCAAACGCCTCGGCCAGGCGGCGGCGGGTGTCCTCCAGGTGCTCGGGAATCACCTTCACATCGCCCAGGACGGGCATGAAGTTGGTGTCGCCCACCCACCGCGGCACCACGTGCACGTGCAGGTGGTCCTCGATGCCCGCCCCGGCGGCCCGGCCCAGGTTCAGGCCGATGTTGTACCCCTCCGGGCGCAGGGCGCGCTCGGCGGCCCGGACGGAGTAGTCGGTATACCGGATCAGTTCAGTCGCCTCGGCATCCTCCAGGTCCGCCAGCCGGCTGCAGTGGCGGTAGGGCACCACCATCACGTGGCCGCTGTTGTAGGGAAAGCGGTTCAGCAGCACGAAGCAGCGCCGCCCCCGGGCCACCACCAGCGCCGCGCGATCGTCGGATCCTTCGGCCGCCGCGCAGAAGATGCACGCTCCCGGCGTTCCCTGTCGGATATACTCCACCCGCCACGGCGCCCACAGCTGTCTCATCGGTGCCCCCGTCCGTGGCGGCGCCGCCGCCGGCGGCGGCCCCCGGAGACCGCCCCGGCCGGTGCCTGGTCGCCGGCCGGGGCGGCCGGGACCTCCTCCGCGGGCTCGGGAGTTCGCTCCCGCAGCGTCAGGCGGCGGAGGGCGTCCCGGGCCGCCGCCTGCTCCGCCTGTTTCTTGCTGGGGCCGCGTCCCTCGCCCAGGATGCGCCCACCGGCCTCCACCGTGGCCACAAAGACCCGGGCGTGGTCCGGGCCTTCCTGGCCCCGGATGCGGTAGCGGGGGATGCGGCGCTCGCGCTGCTGCAGCAACTCCTGCAGCTCGCTCTTGTAGT
This sequence comes from Armatimonadota bacterium, assembly GCA_031081675.1. NCBI lineage: Bacteria > Bacillati > Armatimonadota > Armatimonadota bacterium. The sequence goes on along the minus strand of JAVHLZ010000005.1, from coordinate 65,159 downwards.
CTTCGCTGGGCTCCTCCAGGGCGTCGAAGGCGTCCTGCAGCAGCCGGGTGGCCACGGCGTGAGCCACCCCGTAGCCCGAGTCCACGTACACGGCGCCCAGGATCGCCTCCAGCACGTCGGCCAGCAGGGCCGGCCGGGCACGCCCGCCGGCCTTTTCCTCTCCCTTGCCCAGCAGGATGTACCGGCCCAGGTCCAGGGACGAGGCGACGCGGGCCAGCCACGGCTCGCTGACGATGCGGGCCCGCAGCTTGGCCAGGTCCCCCTCGGAGGCTTCCGGATAGCGGTGGTAGAGGTGGTCGCAGACCACCAGGTTGAGGACCGCGTCGCCCAGCAGCTCGAGCCGCTCGTAGCTCTGCCGGGGCTCGCCGGGCACCACGGGACCGTACGACCCGTGGCGCAGGGCCAGGTCCAGCAACCGCCGGTCCCGGAAGCGTACGTCCAGCCGGGCCTCCAGCTCGGCCAGCCGGGCGTCCCGATCGGGGGGCACGGCGGTGGGCGTCGGCGCGGCCGTGTGCTCAGCGCCCGTCATACCGACGGACCACCAGGGTGGCGTTGTGCCCGCCGAACCCGAACGCATTGGACATGGCCACCCGCACCTCGGCGGGCCGCGCCCGGTTGGGCACGTAGTCCAGGTCGCAGTCCGGATCCGGCACCTCGTAGTTGATGGTGGGCGGCAGGATCTGGCGCTCGATGGCCAGCGCGCACGCGATCAGCTCCACACCTCCCGCGGCGCCCAGCAGGTGACCCGTCATGGACTTGGTGGAACTCACCGCCACCCGCCGGGCGTGGGGACCCAGCACCCGCTTGATGGCCAGGGTCTCGGTGCGGTCGTTGTAAGGGGTGCTGGTGCCGTGGGCGTTGATGTAGTCCACCTCTGCGGGATCGATGCCGGCATCCCGGAGGGCGTTGGCCATGCTGCGGGTCGCGCCCTCGGCCTCCGGATCCGGCTGGGTGATGTGGTAGGCGTCGGCGCTCATCCCGTACCCCACCAGTTCGCAGTAGATGCGGGCCTCCCGCCGCAGGGCGTGCCCCAGGTCCTCCAGCAGGACCACCCCCGCCCCCTCCCCCATCACAAACCCGTCCCTCCCGGCGTCGAAGGGGCGGCAGGCCCGGTGGGGCTCGTCGTTGCGGGTGGACATCGCCTTCATGGAGCAGAAGCCGGCGACGCTGAGGGGGGTGATGGCCGCCTCCGTCCCCCCGGCCAGCATCGCCGTCGCCTCGCCCCGCTGGATGATGCGCATCGCGTCCCCGATGGCGTGGCCGCCGGTGGCGCAGGCGGTGACCACCGCGCTATTGGGTCCCCGGGCGCCGGTGAGGATGCTCACGATCCCCGAGGCCATGTTGATGATGATCATGGGGATGAAGAAGGGGCTCACCCGGCCGGGCCCGCGCTCCAGCAGGGTCTGGTGCTGGTTTTCCCACGTCTCCGCCCCGCCGATGCCCGACCCGATGAGGACCCCCACCTCGCCGGCATTGCGGGGGGTGATGGTGAATCCCGCGTCGTCCAGAGCCATCCGCGCCGCGGCATAGGCAAACTGGACGAAGCGGTCGTTGCGGCGGACGTCCTTGCGGTCCATGAAGGCGGTGGGGTCGAAGTCCAGGACTTCGGCGGCGATCTGGGTGTCGAACGCCGACGGGTCGAACCGGCTGATGCGGCGCACGCCGCTGCGCCCGGCCACCAGCGACGCCCAGAAGGCCTCCTTCCCGATGCCGATGGGGGTCACCACCCCCACCCCGGTCACCACCACCCGCCTCTGGGCCATCCCCCGCTCCCCGCCAGCCTACTCGGTGGCGTGCTCGCTCAGGTGGGCCTCGATGTACTTGACGGCCTCCCCCACGGTGGCGATCTTCTCGGCCTCCTCGTCGGGGATCTCCACCCCGAACTCCTCTTCCAGGGCCATCACCAGCTCCACCACGTCCAGGGAGTCCGCCCCCAGGTCGTCGACGAACGACGACTCGGGGGACACCTCGTCGGCCGACACGCCCAGCTGCTCCACCACGATGTTCTTGACGCGCTCAAACACCGTTGCCATCGGATGCCCCACCCCCATCTAGTGTACCTGCCCCGGTCGGCCCCGCCAGCCCCAGGCCGCGGGTCACCGCATGACCAGCCCCCCGTCCACGTTGAGGACCTGGCCGGTGATGTAGGCGGCGTCGTCCGAGGCCAGAAAGACCACAGCCGCGGCCACTTCCTCAGGTTTCCCTGCCCTCCCCAGGGGAACCTGCTCCAGGAGGGCCGCCATCTGCTCCTCGCGCAGGGATTCGGTCATCCCCGCCTGGATGTACCCGGGGGCCACGGCGTTTACCGTGATGCCCCGGGAGGCCACCTCCCGGGCCACGGCCTTGGTCAGGCCGATGAGGCCGGCCTTGGCCGCCACGTAGTTGGCCTGCCCGGGATTGCCCACCTCGGCGACCACCGAGGCGATGTTGATGATCCGCCCCCGGTGCTGGCGAACGAACTCCCGCAGCACGGCCTTGGTGCACAAGAACGCCCCGGTGAGGTTGACGTCCAGGACCGAGCGCCAGTCCTCCTCGCTCATCCGCAGGACCAGGGTATCCCGCAGAGCGCCGGCGTTGTTGACCAGGATGTCCACCCGGCCGAACTCCCGCAGGGCCGCGGCCACCACCGCCCGCGCGCCTTCCGCCGTGGCGACGTCGGCCTGCACCACCACCGCGCGCCCGCCCCGGGAGACGATCGCCTCCCGCACGGCCTCGGCGCTGCCCCGGCGGGTGGCGTAGTGCACCACCACCGCCGCCCCCGCCTCGGCCAGCGCCAGGGCGATGGCCCGCCCGATGCCGCCCGACGCGCCGGTGACGATGGCCACCCGCCCGTCCAGCCTACCCATGAGGGCCTCCCTCGGCCGCCGGCTCCCGGGCCAGGGCCGCGAGCGCCTCCTCCAGGGAGGCCGGATCTTCCACGTGCAGGGTCCGGGCGTGGGGAACCGTCTTCCGCACCATGCCCGACAGGCTCGTGCCCGGCCCGACTTCCACGAAAGTGGTCACCCCCGCGTGGGCCAGGGTCCGCACCGACATCTCCCACCGCACGGGGGACGCCACCTGCTCCACCAGCAGGCGGCGGATCTCCTCGGCCCGCCGGACGGGCGCCGCCGTCACGTTGCTCACCACCAGGATGCGGGGATCCCGCAGAGGGATGCCCGCCAGGACCTCGGCCAGCCGGTGGGCCGCCGGCCGCATCAGGCTGGTATGGAACGGCGCGCTGACGGCCAGCCGTACCGCCCGCCGGGCGCCGGCCGCCCGGGCCCGGGCGATCCCCTCCTCCACGGCCTGGTCATCGCCGGCGATGACCACCTGCCCGGGGCTGTTGAAGTTGGCCGGCTCCACCACCCCGCGCACCGAGGCCTCAGCGCACACCCGCTCCACCGCCGCCGGGTCCAGTCCCAGGATGGCGGCCATGGCCGTCTGCCGCCCCGCAGCCGCCTCCTGCATGAAGATCCCCCGCAGCCGGACCACCCGCAGGGCGTCCTCGGGATCCAGGACGCCGGCGGACACCAGGGCGGCGTACTCCCCCAGGCTGAGGCCCGCCGCGGCCTGGGGCCTGATCCCCCGGGCCTGCAGGACGGCCAGGCACGCCAGGCTGGTCGCCAGGATGGCCGGCTGGGTGTTGGGGGTCAGGCCCAGGTCCTCCTCCGGACCCTCCCAGCACAGGCGCGACAGGTCAAAGCCCAGGACGGCGTCGGCGCGGGCGAAGATCTCGCGGGCTTCGGGAAAGGCGTCGGCCATCGCCCGTCCCATGCCGGCGTACTGGGCACCCTGACCCGGAAAGACGAATGCGATCATCGGCGCGCCGATCCGGCCTACCCCCGGGCCGCCCCCATCGTCCACCGCAGCGCGCACGACGCCCAGGTCAGGCCGCCCCCGAACGCCACCAGGACCGCCACGTCGCCGGGCCGGATCCGCCCCTCCCGCACGGCCTCATAGAGGGCCACCGGCACCGAGGCCGAGGAGGTATTGCCGTAGCGATCGACGTTGATGAAGAACTTCTCCCGGGGCTGGCCCAGGCGCTCGGCGGCGGCGTCGATGATCCGGATGTTGGCCTGGTGGGGAATGAACCAGGTCACGTCCTCCAGCCGCAGGCCCGCCCGCTGCACCGCCTCCTCAATCGCCCGGGGGATGCAGCGGACGGCAAACTTGAACACCTCCCGGCCGTTCATCTGCAGGTAGTGCAGGTTGCGCTCCACCGACTCGAAACTGCTGGGGATGCGGGACCCGCCGGCCGGCAGCTGGATCAGCGGCCCTCCGGAGCCGTCGGCGCCCAGGTAGAAGGACAGAAACCCCTGCCCCGGCGGACAGGGCTGCATCACCACCGCCCCGGCCGAGTCGCCGAACAGGACGCAGGTGTTCCGGTCCTTCCAGTTGGTGATCTTGGAGAGGGTCTCCGACCCGACCACCAGCACGGTGTCGGCCAGCCCGCTGGCGATGTATCCGTGGGCCACCGCCGCCGCGTACACCCAGCTGCTGCAGGCCGCCGACAGGTCAAAGGCTCCGGCCCGGCGCGCCCCCAGGCGATCCTGGAGGATGCAGGCGGTGGCGGGAAACAGCATGTCGGGCGTGGCCGTGCCGACGATGATCAGGTCCACCTGCTCGGGCCGCACCCCGGCCGCGGCCAGCGCCTCCCGGGACGCCTCCAGGGCCAGGTCGGAGGTGGCCTCCTCGGGGGCCGCGATGCGGCGCTCCCGGATCCCGGTCCGGGTGACGATCCACTCGTCGGTGGTGTCCACCATGGCCTCCAGGTCCTTGTTGGTCAGGACCCGGGCGGGAACGTAGCGGCCGATACCGGTGATGGTGGATCCGCGCATGGAGCCTCCTACGAGTCGCGCGAGCGCGCGCCGTCCCCGCCCGGCGGCGACACCGGCGCCATCAGCTGGGGCAGCTGGGCCTGCAGGGTGTCGGTGACCCGCGACGCCACCGCCTCGGCCGCCACCCGGATGGCATTGCGGATGGCGCGGGCGTTGCTGCTGCCGTGGGCGACGATGCACACACCGGCGATGCCCAGCAGCGGCGCGCCGCCGTACTCCCGGTAGTCGATGCGCCGGTACATGCGCCGCACCCGGCCCGCCAGGGGGGCCAGGTAGGCTCGCAGGAGCGCGCCCCGCAGGCCGCGCAGCTCGGCCTTGACGATGTCGCGGATGGCCAGGGCCAGACCCTCGCCGAACTTCAGGACCACGTTGCCCACAAAACCGTCGCAGACCACCACGTGGGCCACGCCCGACAAGACGTCGCGGGATTCCACGTTGCCCACAAAGGGCAGCCCGGACGCCCGCAGCAGGGACGCCGTCCGCAGGGTGAGCTCGGATCCCTTGCTCTCCTCGGTGCCGTTGCTGAGCACGCCCACCCGCGGCTCGCCCACGCCCAGGACCTGCCGGGCGTACACGCTGCCCATCAGCGCGAACTGCACCAGGTGGTGCGGCCGGCAGTCCACATTCGCGCCCACGTCCAGGAGGACCACCGGGTGAGCGGCCAGGGTGGGCAGGACCGCGGCGAGGGCTGGCCGGTCCACCCCCGGGACCCGCCCCAGGCGCAGCAGGGCCGCCCCCATGACGGCGCCGGTGTGGCCGGCGCTGACCATCCCGTCCGCGTACCCCTCGCGCACCTGCTCTACCGCCACCACGATGGACGACCGCCGCTTGCGCCGGACCGCCAGCGCCGGGGACTCATGCATTTCCACCACTTCGGGGGCGTCCACGACGTGCACCCCGGGCGGCAGCGGCCGGTGCCGCGCCAGTTCCGCCTCCACCACCGCCTGGGGTCCCACCAGCGTGACCTCCACCCCGAGGTCGCGGCAGGCCGCCACCGCGCCGGCGACCGCGGCCGCCGGCGCATGGTCGCCCCCCATGGCGTCCACCGCGATCCGCACGGGGGATCCGGCCCCGGGCACCCTACTCCGCCTCCGCTTCCCGGACGGGGCGCACCTGCCGCCCGGCGTAGGTGCCGCACGACGGGCAGACCCGGTGCGGACGCATCGGCTGGCGGCATGTGGGGCACGGCACCAGGCTGACGGCGCGCACTGTCCAGTGCGCCCGCCGCTGCCGCCCGTGCATCCGGGACCGGCGTCGTTTCTGAATCCCCACGGCTGTTCCTCCCCTCGCGTCGCTGACCCGCCGGCGCGCGTCAGGGCGGCAGGACCACGTCATCCGCCTCCGGCGCGCACCCGCAGGTCCCCTCATTCCGATTGGCCCCGCAGCGCGGGCACAGCCCGCGACAGTCGGGGCGGCACAGCGGCACCATGGGCAACGCCAGCAGCAGGTACTGGCGCACCACATCGGTCACGTCCAGGATCATGTCCGGACCCAGGGGGAACTGGAAGTCCTCCGGCCCCAGCTCCCCGCCGGTGCGCACGGTGCCTCCGATCAGGAACTCCTCGTCCACCGTCGCCCGCAGCTCGGACCGGAAGGTCGTCAGGCACCGGCCGCACACCATCGGGGCGGTGGTGCGCACCTCTCCGCGCAAGTGCACCGTGCGCGAGGTGCGCTCCACCTCCACCTCGCCCACCACGGGCTCGTCGAACACCACGTCGTCGGCGCGGCTGTCCACCCGTTCGTGGAACGCCGCCCGCAGGACCTGCCCCCGCTCCAGCTCTGCGACGTTGACGCGCATGCCACGCCGCCCGCCTCGTGGCGGGCGGGACGAAGACTCTTTGAAGTATAGGCCTACCCGCCCGGCTCTTTCAATAAGCCCTCGCCGGCTCCGCGGCGGCCGAATCGGGCCCGCAGGCGGTCCTCCACAGCGGGGGGCACGAGCCCGCTCACGGCGCCGCCCAGCCGCGCCACCTCCCGGATGAGGGTGGAGCTGAGAAAGTAATAGGGTGGCGCCGTCATGAAGAACACGGTGTCCAGCTCCGGCGCCAGGCGCTGATTCATCGCCGCCTGCTTGAGTTCGTACTCGAAGTCCACCACCGCCCGCAGACCCTTCACCAGCACGTGGGCGCCCACGGTGCGGGCGAAGGCCACCGTCAGCCCCTCGAAGCTGTCCACCCGCACGTTGGGAAGGTGGGCGGTGGCCGCCCGCAGCATCTCCACCCGCTCGGCCACCGGGAACAGCGGAGCCTTGTCGGCACTGTGGGCCACCGCCACCACCACCTGGTCGAACACCCGTGCCGCGCGGGCAATCACGTCCAGGTGACCGTTGTGGACGGGATCAAAGCTTCCCGGATACACCGCCACCGTCATCGCCGCCACCCTCCGCCTGCCGGAAGTACCAGACCCGGGTCTCCCCGTACCGGGCCTCCCGGGTGCACCGCAGGCCGCGCACCTCGGCCGGCCGGTCCCGCCAGTGGCCTTCGGCCACCACCACGCCGCCCGGCGCCAGGATCCCCGCCTCCGCCACCGCCTGGAGCGTCGGCTGCAGCAGGCCGCGGCCGTAGGGCGGGTCCATCACCACCACCTCGAACCGTTCGCCGCGGTCGCCCAGACGGCGGACGGCCGCCACCGCGTCGGCCTGCCACACCTCCGCCCGCGACTGCCACCCTTCCTGGCGGATCCGCCGCCGCAGCCGGGCCGCCAGGCGGCGGTCACGCTCCACCAGGACCGCCCGGGACGCCCCGCGGCTCAACGCCCCCAGGCCCAGCGCACCGCTGCCGGCATACAGGTCCAGCACCCGGGCGCCGGGCAGGAGCGGGGCCAGGGCGTTGAACAGCGCGTCCCGCACCCGGGCCAGGGTCGGGCGCACGGCAGAGCGCGCGGCACCCCGGCGGGAGCGGCCGCCCGGGCCACCCACCGACTACTCCACTCCTGCGGGGGCTGCCGCACACATCCGACGTACCTGCTCGGCCAGCGCGGCGTGGGCGGGGGCCTGGAGGTCGGGATCGGCCTGCAGGATCGCCTGGGCCTCCGCGCGCGCCATTTCCAGGATGTCCTCGTCGGTGAGCAGGTCGGCCATCTTCAGATCGGGCAGCCCGTGCTGGCGGGTCCCCAGCACCTCCCCGGGCCCCCGCAGTTCCAGGTCCCGGCGGGCGATCTCGAAGCCGTCCCGCGTCTGCTCCATGATCTGCAGCCGCGCTGCCGCCGCCGGCGAGGGGGAACCGGCCAGCAGAATGCAGTAGGACGTCTCGCCGCCCCGGCCCACCCGGCCCCGCAACTGGTGCAGTTGAGCCAGCCCGAAGCGGTCGGCGTCCTCCACGACCATGATGGTGGCCCGGGGCACGTCCACCCCCACCTCGATCACCGGGGTGGCGACCAGCACCGCCACCTCGCCCCGGCGGAACCGGTCCATCACCTCCTCCTTCTCCTCCGGACGCATCCGGCCGTGCAGCACGCCCACCACCCGGTCGGTGAACACCTCCTGCTGCAGCCGGGCGGCCAGGCGCACCGCCGCCTCGGCCTGCAGGCTGTCGGACTCCTCGATCAGGGGGCAGACCACGTAGGCCTGGCGGCCGGCCCGGACCTGGTCGCGCACCCAGGCATACACCTGGGCCCGCCTGTCCGGCCCGCGCACGTAGGTGCGCACCTCCCCGCGCCCGGGCGGGAGTTCGTCGAGGATCGAGACGTCCAGGTCCCCGTAGACGGTCAGGGACAGGGTCCGCGGAATCGGGGTGGCGGTCATCACCAGGACGTCCACCGCCGGCCCCTTGCCCCGCAGCGCCGCCCGCTGGGCCACGCCGAACTTGTGCTGCTCGTCCACCACCACCAGCGCCAGGCGGGCGAAGACCACGTCCTCCTCCAGGAGGGCGTGGGTGCCCACGGCCACCTGGGCGTCTCCGCGGGCCAGCAGCTCGCGCACGGCGGCCCGCTCCCGGCCCGAGGCGGCGCCGGTGACCAGGACGACCCGCACCCCCAGGGGGTCCAGCAGCCTCCGCAGGGTCCGGAAGTGCTGCTCGGCCAGGATCTCGGTGGGAGCCATCAGCGCGCCCTGGAAACCTCCGGCGGCGCACAGCCACAGGGCCGCGGCGGCCACCACGGTCTTGCCGGACCCCACGTCCCCCTGCAGCAGCCGGTGCATCGGCACGGGCCGGCGCAGGTCGGCGGCGATCTCCTCGATGGCGCGGCGCTGGGCGGCCGTGAGGGGAAACGGGAGGGCGGCCACAAAGCGGTCCAGCAGGCCCGGGTCGGCGTAGCGCGCTTTCGCATCCGCCCCCCGCCGCGCCCGCCGCCGCAGCAACACCCCCAGCTGCAGAACCAGCAGCTCGTCAAACGCGAGACGCCGGCGCGCCGCCTCGGCGTCGGCCAGGGAGGCGGGAAAGTGCAGCGCGCGCACCGCCCAGCGGCGGTCCGGCAGTCCGAGGCGCCGGCGGATCTCCTCGGGCACCAGCTCGGGCACGTCGTCCAGATACTGAGCCAGGGCGCGGTCCACGATGGTCCGGAGGGCTCGCGGGCTCAGGCCCTCGGTGGCGGGGTGCACGGGCACGATCCGGCCGGTGTGCAGCGTGTCCTCCTCGTCGCCGGTGAGGACCTCGAAGTCGTCCACCACCATCTGGAGGCCGCCCGCCCGCTCCACGCGGCCGTAGACGATCACACGCATTCCCCGTCGGATCGTCCGCCGCAGGTGGCGCTGGCCGAACCAGATGGCCCGCAGCACCCCCGTGTCGTCGGCGAGGGCGGCCATGAACTGGTAGGTACCGCGCCGCTTCTCACTCAGCGCCAGCACCACCCCCTGGGTGGTCTGGCGCTGACCGGGGATGAGGTCGGCGATGCGCGCCAGACGGCTGCGGTCCTCGTACCGGTGGGGCCGGTGGAACAGGACGTCCTCGACCGTCCGCAGCCCCCGTCGGGCCAGCAGGGCGGCGCGGGCGGGGCCGACACCCTTGATGTATTGGGCCGGCGCATCCAGGCGGGAAGGAGACACCGCAGGTGAGGGCGGATCCGCGGCGGCAGGCGGGCGCATCGCAACCATTCGCCGCTGTGTTCTACGCCCTCCCGGGGTTTCCTTGCCCCGGGGGACGTGGTACAATCCCCCTCGGCCCGGAGGCCCGGCCTCCGGGCGCGTCCTGGTGGAGGGATCTATGGCCCGGCAGTGCGCCATCTGCGGGAAGCGACCGGCATTCGGCCACTCGGTCAGTCACTCCGAGCACCGGACCCGGCGGGTATTCGCGCCAAACCTGCAGCGGGTGCGCGTGCTGGTCGACGGCACGCCCCGCCGCCTGCGGGTCTGCACCACCTGCCTGGCCTCCGGGCGGGTCCGCCGGCCTCCCCAGGGACGGCAGAGCACCCCGCCAGCCTAGAGCGCCCTGCCGACGCCGCCCGGAGTCGTCTTCCCGGCCAGCGGAAGCTCGGTTCATTCCGCCGCCCGGCGGTCAGGCAGGTCGGCTCCGGCCCGGGGCGGGGCGCCGGGCCGGAGCCGGATCAGGTCCTCCACATCGTCCTCGTCGAACAGGTAGCGGGCTCCGCAGAAGTGGCACCGCACCTCCACGTGACCCCGCTCGGCCACAAGGTCGCGCAGGTCGTCGGGAGCGAGGCTGGCCAGAACGTGGCGCACCCGCGCCCGGGAGCACCGGCACCTGAAGCGCACCACGCCCCGCTCCACCACCCGGGCGGCCAGGTCGCCCAGGGCCACCCGCACCATCTCCTCCGGCGTGCGCCCCCGGGAGATCATGGACGTCACCGCCGGCAGGACGCGCGCCCGCTCTTCCAGGTAGGAGATCACCCGGTCGTCGGCGCCGGGCAGGACCTGGACGATCAGGCCGCCGGCGGCCACCACCCGCCCCGTGGGTGAGACCATCACCCCCAGGGCGACCACTGACGGGATCTGGTGCGAGATGACCAGGTAGGACGCCAGGTCCTCGGCGATCTCCCCGGAGACCAGCGGCACGCTGCCGTGGTAGGGCATCCGCAGGCCGAGGTCCAGGGTGACGTGCAGGGTTCCCCGCCCCACCGCTCCGCCCACGTCCAGCTTGCCGGTGGGGGTCAGGGGCAGGTGCACGTCCGGATTGCCCACGTACCCCCGCACGGCGCCCGCCCAGTCGCCCGCCGCCAGGACCCCGCCCAGGGGGCCGTCCCCCAGGATGCGCACCATCACGGTCTGGCCGGTCCGCAGGGCGACCCCCAGCAGCCCGGCGGCGGTGAGGGCGCGCCCCAGGGCGGCCGTGGCTGTGGGGGCGGTGCCGTGGCGGCGGCGGGCGGTTTCCACGGTGGCGGTGGTGACCGCCGCCATGGCGCGCACGCTGCCGTCGTCGGTCACCGAGCGGATCCAGTAGTCGGTCTGCCGCGCGGCGGCCATCGTGCCCTCATTATACACGGGAGCCCGCAGACGCCCTCCCGGCATCCGCCGGCCGGCGCCGGTGCGTGACGACCACCAGCAGCCGTCCCCGCCGCACCGTCACCGCGGCCGGGGGCCGCACCACCACGTTGCTGACTCCCCGCGTGGACCCGGCAGACAGGCGGCCGCCCCGCAATCCGTACCGCAGGCCGCGGGTGGTGATTCCCGACGCGGGGCCGAACAGCGGGAGCAGCGACACGAGGTCGCCGGCCCGCCCGGGGATCGGGGTGGCGCCCCGGGCCAGGAACACCTCCGTCCGCTCCCGCACCAGTCGGGCGCGACAGCGGCGGCGGGCGGCCACCAGGAGCAGGCCCACGTTGGCCAGCGCGTGATCCACCCGGCCGTCCAGCGCGCCGAGGATGTCCACTCGCCGCGCCCCCGCCGCCAGGGCATGCGCCAGGGCCAGCTCGGTGTCGGTGGCGTCCTTGTCCCGCGGATACCGCACCAGACGCGCTCCCCGGCGGCGGGCCCAGGCCAGGGCCCCGGAGGACGCCGAGTCGAAGTCTCCGATCACGAGGTGGGGCACGCGGCCCCGCGCGCGCGCCGCGTCCACCCCCCCATCGGCGCAGATGACCAGATCTGCGCGGTCGACCAGGGAGGGCCACCAGGCCGGGCCGTCCGGCCCGCCGGCCACCACCACCGCATACGCGGGACGGCGGGCGCGGGAACGCGGCGCGCGTTCGACGGGGTCTCCGGCACGTCGCCGCACGACCGGGGGCGCCTCAGGCTGCCGCCTGCGGGGACAGCCGGGACAGGCGCTCCCAGACCAGCAGGGTGAGCAGGATGGCCACGGCGAAGTCCGGCCCCAGGTAGGTGGCGTTGTACCCCAGCGAGTACAGCCACACCGGCTGCCCCTGCGGAGCGTACTGGGCGAAGAAGACGACCCCCGAGACCACGTGGGACGCGTAGCGCGCCAGGGCGCCCAGCGTCACCCCGAAGGCGGGGTAGCGGGGGAAGAACCCGGCCAGGGCCAGCACGCCGAACGCCAGCGGGTAGTCCAGGATCACCTGCACGGGATGGTAGAAGAACCGCCCGCCGCTGATGATCCACCCCTCCAGCAGCCCGTAGACGGCACCGGTCACGGCACCCACCACCGGGCCACGCCGCAGCGAGATGAGGAACAGGGGCACCATCGTCCCCAGAGTGATCGATCCCCCCTGGGGCATCTCCCACAGCTTCACCAGGTGCAGAACCGCAGCCAGGGCGACGGCGATTCCCATCTCCGCCACCAGCCGGGGCGACCACGTGCGACTCCCTGTCATGACCTCTCCCTCCCCGCCGGGGGAGCCCGGAAAACGATAACCGCCAGCCGAACCAGGCTGGCGGCCCGTTCTCCCTGTGTCCCCACGCCAGTATTACCTGGATCGGGTCCGACGGGTCAACGCCGGGGCCGGTCCCGCACCGTCGTCGGCCGGCGCGGACCCGGCAGGGCGTACTCTCAGCCCGGTTACCCCCGAGCTCCCCCAAGACTATGTGGTTCCGCAGTCCATGCTAGACGGCCCGGCCGTCCGGCGCAAGGGCGGCTCAGGCCCCCGCAGGAGGTTCAAAGACCCTGTAGATCTCATCGCGCTCGGGAGGCACCAGGGGCCGGGCGCGGCCGCCGCGCACCACCACCCGATCACCGTCGGTGATGACCCCCACCTCGGCGGCGGGGATGCCCTCCTCGGCCAGGGCGCGGAGCATCCCGCGGGGGTCGGAGGTGCAGATGAGCATCGCCCCGCTGCCGATCAGCGCCAGGGGGTCGAGATCCAGGGCGTGGCAGATGGCCTGGGTCTCCGGCAGGACCGGCACGTCATCCGCCCGCAGGACGATCCCCCGCCCGCTGGCCTCGGCCAGCTCCCACGCGCCCGCCAGCACTCCGCCTTCGGTCACGTCGTGCAGGGCGGAGGCTCCGGCGCGCGCGGCGATGAGGCCCTCGGGCACCACACTGATGCGCTCGATGAACGCTCGGGCCCGGGCCAGACCCTCCTCGCCCAGGACCGGGCGCAGGCGCTCGGCCAGGTCCGCGGCGAGGATGGCGGTCCCCTCGATGGCGGCGCCTTTGGTCAGGATGACCGCGTCGTGCGGCCGGGCCCCTGCTGCCAGCACCGCCCCGCGTGGGGCCCGGCCGAGTGCGGTGACCACGGCCAGGGTGCGGTCGATGCCGGGTGTCACCTCGGTGTGGCCCCCGACGATCTCCACCCCGAGAGTCGCCGCCGTCCGGCCGGCCTCGGCGACGATGGCCTCCAGATCCTCGGGCGTGGTCCCCTCGCGCAGGAGCAGGGTCAGCAGCAGGGCCACCGGCTCGGCTCCGGTGGTGGCGAGGTCGTTGCAGGCCACGTGCACCGCCAGCCGGCCCAGGTGATGGGAGGCGGCGGTGATGGGATCGCAGGTCACCACGCAGGCCGCCTCGCCGAGATCCACCGCGGCGCAGTCGCGGCCGATGCCGGCCCGCACCAGAACCTCGGGCCGGCGGGCGCCCAGGTGGGCGAAGACCACCCGTTGCAGCAGGTCGGGAGGGATCTTGCCCGGCCGCAGCGGGGCGGCGCCCGACTCCCGCCGGGCGTCGTCCGGAGGTGGAGGTGCCATCCCGAGGGGTCTCAGGGCGTGGAGGTGACCAGCCGGCGCAGGGCCACCGACACCGGCAGGGCCGCCACCAGACCGCCGACCACCTGGAAGACGTTGCCCGGGACCTCCGCGGCGGCGGCAGCGGAGCCCAGGCCCATCACATACGCCTCCGTCACGAAATACCCCGCGACCATCAGCGTCCCGCCCGCCACCACGGCGGCCGCGGCGCCGGCCAGGTCGGCGGCGGACGCCAGCCGGCCCGCCAGACGCCGGGCCAGCCAGCCCACCACCAGGCCTTCCAGGCCCTTGATGACCAGCGTGAAGGGGGCGAAGCGGACGTAGCCTCCGATCACGTCGGCCAGCGCCGAGCCCACCCCGCCGGCCAGCGCCCCCGCCAGCGGTCCGAACAGCAGGGCCGACACGTACACCATGGAGTCTCCCAGGTTGATGTAGCCCTGCGTGGCGGGCACGGGGATGCGGACGGCCAGCGTCGCGGCCGCCACCAGGGCAATGAGCAGCGCCCCACGCGCAATCTGGCGGGTGGACATCTTTTTCCCCTCCCTGGTATGGCGCCCAAATCAAAAGGACGCCCCGAACGCGGGCGTCCTGGGGGCACTCAGGCGCCGGATCCCGCAGCCTTCACCTCATACGGACTGTACCGTCGGCCCCGGAATTTCACCGGGCCACGGCGCGGCCGGAGCCGCGCCTCACGGGCTGTCACCGCCGATCGGGAATTCCCCGCCGCCGGCCAGGCCGACCGCGGAGTCACCCTGCCCCGTAAGGCTGCGGGACTTCGGTGCTTCCGCGCCCATGCTACTCCCCCGCGGCCGGGGTGTCAACGGCGCAGGAGAGGTCCCCGCGCCGTCCGAACACAGTGGCCGTGGCCGAAGTCGCCTTCCTGCTCATCGCCCTGGACCGCAGCACCCCCGCGGCGGTGGCCCGCCAGGTCCGCACCGTCCCCGGCGTGGTGGAGGCCCACGTCACCATGGGAGAGTTCGACGTGATCGCGGTGGCCGAACAGGAGGAGACCCGGGGGTTCCCTGCGGTGGCCGCGGCGGTCCAGCGGATCGAGGGCGTGCGCCGGGTGGTGACCTGCGTGGTGGTCCATCCGTAGGGGCCATGTCCCTGCCCGACGCCCCGGCGCCCGATCACCCCACCACGGCAACCCGCACCTGCCGCTGCCGAGGCCCGTCCAGTTCCACGAACAGGATGCGCTGCCAGCGCCCCAGCTGCAGCCCGCCGTCCACCGGCACACACACGCAGTGGCCCAGCAGGAGGGCCCGCAGGTGTGCGTCGGCGTTGTCGTCGATGCGGTTGTGGGCGTACTCGGCTGCGGCGGGCACCATCCGCTCCAGCCATCGCTCCAGGTCGGCCAGCAGGTGCGGTTCGGCCTCGTTCACGCAGACGGCCGCGGTGGTGTGCGGGCAGACCACCACGGCCAGACCCGACGCCCCGGCGCCGCACGCCGCGGCCACGGCCTCGGTGATGTCGATGACCTCCACCCGGCGGCGGGATCGGACGGAAACGGTGTGCCAGGTCACGGATGTGGGCGACGCGGGCCGGCAGGCCGGGACCGCCCGGCCTACACCCGGACGGGGGCGGTCACGGTGGTCATCTGGGCCAGCAGCGCCAGCGCCACCTCCAGGGCCTGCCGGCCGTCTTCGCCGGTGACCAGAGGCTGCTCCCGGCCCGCCACGCACGCCACAAAGTGCGCCAGCTCCGCGCGCAGCGGCTCCTCCCCGTGCAGCTCCTCGTGCTCCTCCACCTCGCCGGTGAACCGGTGCACGGACAGGCGCTGCCGCAGGTAGTCCAGGCGCACCACCCGGTCGGGGGTGACCACCTCGATCTCGGACGCCTTGTGGGCCGAGACCCGGCTGGCCATCAACCACACCCGGCAGCCTGAGGCCAGGGTCAGGTGGGCCACCGCCAGGTCTTCGTGGCTGTTGTGCACCCGCACGGCCAGGCCGCCCAGCTGCACGGGGCGGCTGCCGGCCAGCGCCAGGGCGATGTCGATGTCGTGAATCATCAGGTCCATGACCACGCCCACGTCCATGGTCCGGGACCGATCGTAGGGGCGGACCCGCCGGGCCTGGATGAACAGCGGCTCCCGCGCCAGGTCGGCCAGGCGGCGGACCGCGGGCTTGAAGCGTTCCACGTGGCCCACGGCCAGAAGGCGCCCCGTGCGCCGGGCCAGATCCACCAGCGCGGTGGCCTCCGGGAGGGTGCCGGTCATGGGCTTCTCGACGAGGACGTGGGCGCCCGACTCCAGAAACGCCCGCGCCACCTCGTAGTGGAGGTGGGTGGGCACCACCACGCTGACGGCGTCCACCCGGCCCAGGACGTCGCGATAGTCGGTGTAGCCGGCCGTGCGGTAGCGCTGGGCCACGGCGCGCATCTCCCCAGCGTTCACGTCCACCACGGCCGCCAGCTCCGCCTCGGGCAGCCCGGCGTAGATGCGGGCGTGGTGGCGTCCCCACTGGCCCAGCCCCACCACGGCCACCCGAATCCGACGGCTCACGCCCGGTCCCTCCTCACGGCCGCACCCCGGTCACCACCGCGATGACCCGCTCCACATCGTCGGGCTCCAGTGCCGGGTGCACCGGCAGCGACAGCACCTCGCCCGTCAGCCGCTCGGCCGCGGGGAACTCCCCGCCCAGTCCCAGCCGCCGGTAGGCCGGCGAGTGGGGGATCAGCGACGGGTAGTAGACCCGGCAGGCAATCTGGGCCGCCCGCAGGGCGTCCATCAGGCGCGGGCGGTCGCGCGGCACGCGCACCGTGTAGGTGTTATACGCGGGCACGACCTCCGGCGGCTCCGGGGGAGGCACCACCCATTCCAGGGACGCAAACGCGGCCGTGTAGCGGCGGGCGTGCTCCCGGCGGCGCGCGTTCCACGCGTCCAGGTGCTGCAGCTGCCCGATGCCCAGCGCGGCGGCGATGTCGGTCATGCGGAAGTTGTGCCCGACTTCCTCGTAGACGTAGTCGTGTCCGGGCCGCTGGCCCACGTTGACCAGCAGCCGCGCCCGGGCGGCCACCCGGGGGTCGTCGGTCACCACCATCCCGCCCTCGCCGGTGGTCATGTTCTTGCTGGGGTAGAAACTGAAGATCGCCGCGGCCCCAAAGGTTCCCACCGGGCGTCCCCGGTAGCGGGCCCCGTGGGCCTGGGCGCAGTCCTCCACCAGCAGGGCGCCATGGCGGGCGGCGACCTCCACCAGGGCGTCCATCTCGCAGGGCATCCCGTACAGGTGCACGCACAGGATGGCCCGGGCCCGGTGGCGTCGCACCGCCTCCTCCACGGCCTGAGGGTCCAGGTTGCCCGTGCAAGCGTCCACGTCCGCGAACACGGGCCGGGCGCCCGCGTGCAGGACGGCGTTGCTGGTGGCGGCAAAGGTGAAGGGGGTGGTGACCACCACGTCCCCCGGGCCGATGCCGCACGCCTGCAGCGCCACCTGCAGGGCCGCCGTGCCCGAGGAGGTGGCCACCGCCTCCCGGACCCCCAGGTAGCGGGCGAAGGCCTGCTCGAATTCGGCCACCTGGCGTCCGGCCACCAGCTGACCCGACTCCAGCACCTCCAGGACCCGACGGCGATCCTCCTCGGAGATCAGCGGGCGGGCCAGCGGGATGGTCCGGGCGCGCGTCGATGATGGCTGCATCGTATCTCCTATAGTGTCCGCCGTGAGTCCGTCGGCTTCTCCCCCGGACATTCTGCCCGCCCGCGGGCACGCAAAGGCCTTAGGGAGGGCCGCTCCCTAAGGCCTGGGCGCCGCTACCGGACGACGACCTGCCGGCCGGTGACCAGCAGCCAGATGAGGAAGATGATCAGCAGGACGACGATCACGTCCTGCCCGCGCTCGTCGCGCAGGCGAGCGCGGACAGCCGCGGCCAGTCGGTCCATCCCAGCGCGCATCATCCACCTCCCGGGGAGCGTGATGTGGGCGCCCCGCGGGCGCCTCCTTCCAGGCGGAGCCGGAGGGCCTCCAGCATGCTCTCCACGTTTTTCCGCACCAGCACCCGCAGCAGAGTGGACAGCAGCGGGCCGGCCAGGGGGAGGTCCAGTTCGAAGTCCACCGTCAGCGTGGTCTGCGTGCCCTCGGGCACGGCCGCGAACGTCCACACGCCCTCATAGCGCGTGAAATCCCCTTCCCGCTGGCGGAAGGTGCACCGGTGGGCGTCGTCATCCCAGGTATCCTCTTCCACCCACCGCACCCGCCGGCCCTGAACCGTCCCCACCCATTCGGTCACCGTCCGGGGCCCGTCCCGCTCCAGGACCCGCACCGACTGCAGGTCGGGCATGAAGGACGGGAACGCCTCCACGTCCTGGGCCTGGCGGTACACGTCGGGCAGGGGAGCCCGGATCACCGTCGTGGCCGTCACCTGCGCCACCGCCATCACCCCGCGCGCTCCGACGTACTATACCCGCGGCGGCCGCCGCTGTCAAACCCCGCACGCTGCCGTCCCGCCGGGCCATCCCGCCGCGTGCCGGGGCGTCCGGGCGGGCGGGCGGCCGCCCCGCGGGTTATCCCTTGAGGGCGCCGGCGGTCAGGCCGGCGATGAAGCGGTCGATGAACAGGTTGTAGATCACCGCCAGGGGCACGCTGGTGATCAGGCAGGCCGCCATCAGCGATCCCCAGTAGAAGACGTCGCCCCGCACCAGGGCCACGGGCACGCCCAGGCTGACGGTCATGCGGCCCACGGAACTGATGAAGGTCAGCGCGTAGACGAAGTCCTGCATCACCAGGGTGAAGGCGAAGATGATCACCGTCAGGATGCCCGACACCGCCAGGGGGAGAACCACCCGCCGGATCACGCCCGCCCGGCTGTAGCCGTCCACCATCCCCTGCTCCTCGATGTCCCGCGGCACCGACCGGAAGAACCCCATCATCAGCCAGGTACAGAAGGGGATGGTGAAGGTGGGATACACCAGGACCAGGGCCCACAGGGAGTTCTGCAGCCCCAGCACCGCGATCACCCGGCTGAAGGGGATGAACAGCAGGGTGGGCGGGATCAGGTAGGTGAGGAAGATGGCAATCCCCAGCCGCTCCCCCCACCGCCCCGACAGCCGGGCCAGGCTGTAGCCGGCCGGCACGGCGGTCACCAGGGTGATGGCCACCACCAGGCCCCCCACCAGGGCCGTGTTCTTGACCCAGATCAGGTACGGCGTCTGGGCGAGCAGCAGCCGGATGTGGTCCAGGGTCGGGCGCTCGTTGAAGATCCAGGGGATGTGGGAGAGGTCGGTGGCGCCCACGTAGAGGTCGCGGTTGGTCTTGAACGCCGTCAGGAGCATCCAGTAGAAGGGGAAAACGGCAAACACCGTGAAGGCCAGCGCCGCCCCGTACAGGGCCACCCGCTGGACCACCCGCAGCACGCGCCGGCGACGCGCCCTCATCCTCCCACCTCCGCCCGGCGGGCCACCCGCAGCATCGCCGCCGCCACCACCACCAGCACCGGCAGCAGGAACAGCGCCACGGCCGCCCCCTGTCCCAGGCTGGCGCCCAGGATTCCCCGCTGGAAGGCCAGGGTGGACAGGACGTGGGTGCTGTTGTAGGGACCTCCCCGGGTCAGCAGCCACACCACGCCCAGATCGGTGGAGGTGAACACCACACCGAACAGGACCGACACGGTCACGATGGGCAGCAGCAACGGCAGCTGGACCTGGACCAGGCGCCGGAAGAACCCGGCCCCGTCGATGACGGCCGCCTCCCGGACATCCTGGGGGATGGCGCTCATCCCGGCCAGCACCACCACGGTGGCGAAGGGGAACATGCGCCAGACGTGCACCGTGATGATGGCGATCATGGCCAGGGTGGGATCCCCGAACCAGTACAGCCAGCCGCGGAGCAGCCCGGCCACCTTCAGGGTCCAGTTGATGACGCTGAAGGTGGAGTCGAAGATCCACGTCCAGGCCATAGCCGCCAGGGAGACGGGGGCCGCCCAGGGCAGCAGGAGCAGAAAGCGCACCACCCGGCGGCCCACAAATGCCGCCTCCAGCACGTGGGCGGCGGTCACCGCCAGGACGATCACCAGGGCCTGGGAGACCAGGGTGAACACCACGGTGTTGCGCAGGGCCAGCTGGAACTGGCTGTCCCGGACCAGCTGGGAGAAGTTGCGCAGCCCCACCCAGGTGAAGGTCAGGCTGCCCGCCGTGGCCGAGGTGAAGCTCAGCAGCACGGCCAGGATCAGGGGCGCGCCCACCAGGAGGACCACGTACACCAGGGCCGGCGCCAGCATCAGCCGGGCCAGCAGGTCCTCCCGGTCTCCCGCCGTCCGGCGGCGGACGGCCACCGCCGCCGGGGGCACCGCGGCCTCCCTACGCAGGGCCATGGCGACGCAGCCCGGTGCGGGCGTCGAAGTACCGCAGGGCGGCGCGGCGGACGGCGAACTCGTAGACCTCCCCCTCGGCGATGGGGGTCGTCACCGTCACCGGCAGGTCGGCGATCACCGGCTGGTCCGACCGGGCGCGCTCCTCCAGCGTCCCGTACACCAGGCGGCTGGCGCCCAGATGCTCCACCTCCCGCACCCGCAGGCGCAGGGAGAGCACGTCCTCGTCGGGACCGAAGACCGCCCGCGGCTGGAACGATTCGGGGCGGAAGCCCAACAGCGTGTCGGTGCCCCACTCGACCAGGTTCATGGGCGGCGACCCCAGGAAGGTGGCCACGAAGGTGTCGGCCGGGTTGTCGTAGACCTCCCGGGGGGTCCCCACCTGGCGGACTTTGCCACGGTCCATGACCGCGATGCGGTCGCCCAGCCCCATGGCTTCCACCTGGTCGTGGGTCACATAGATGGTGGTGGTCCCGATCTGGCGCTGGAACTGCTTGAGCTCGAAGCGGGCGACGGCCCGCAGCTTGGCGTCCAGGTTACTGAGCGGTTCGTCGAACAGAAAGACCCGGGGGGAACGCACCACCGCCCGGGCCAGGGCCACCCGCTGGCGCTCCCCGCCCGAGAGCTGCCGCGGCCGGCGGCCCAGCAGGTGGCCGATGCCGAACATGCCGGCGGCCTTGCGCACCGCGTCGCCGATGGCCGCGGGCGGGTGGCCCAGGGCTTCCAGGGGGAAGGCGATGTTGCCGTAGGCGGTCTTGTGGGGGTACAGGGCGTAGCTCTGGAACACCATGGCCACCCCCCGGGCCCGGGGGGGGACATCGGCGTCCACCCGCTCGCCGGCGATGTAGATCTCCCCCGCGGTGGGCTGCTCCAGCCCCGCGATCATCCGCATCAGGGTGGTCTTCCCGCATCCCGAGGGCCCCAGCAGGACCAGCAGTTCCCCTTCCCGGACGGCCAGGTCCACACCGTCCACGGCGCGGACCTCGCCGAAGTGCTTGTGCAGGTTGCGCGTCTCCACGTAGCCCATCATCGTTCCTCCCCGGAGGGACGGGGGCGGGGGAACGCGGGAGTGCGCCCCGACCGGGCGCTCCCGCATCCCCCCGCCGCCCGCGGACGAGCCTGTCACTCCCTACCGGTCTCCGCTGCCTCCTCCCACCAGGCCCAGCCGGCGCCACTTGGCGAAGATGTCCTTCACCCGGCGGTGGGTCTCCTCCACCGCCTGCTTGGGCGTCATCTGTCCGGTCGCGGCCTTGGCGAACATGTCCGGGATGAGGTAGGTGTCGAAGATCTCCCCGATCGCCGGGTTGGCCGGCCCCGGGTGTCCGGGGTTGGTGGACCACTGCTCGGCGTCGGCCAGGACCGCCAGCTTGTTGCGCGGGGTGCTGCCAAACGGGTCGTTGAGGACCGCGGCGCGCACCCACTTGCGCCCCTCGTCGGGCTTCTGGGCCACCGGCACGCTGCGGGCCGCCACCGAGCCCATGAAGGACGGGAAGTTGTACAGCTTGCTGTTGAGCACCGCCTCCCGGTAGTTGTCCACCAGGTCCAGCAGGAACGCCTTGGCGTTGTCGGGGTTGCGGGCAAACCGCCAGATGACCCACACCCCCATGACGTGCTCGCTGGCCCACCGGGCCCGGGGGCCCCGCAGGGCGGGCACGAAGTGGATGTCGTCCGCCACCGGCAGCCGGTTGTCCTGGGCGGTGCGGTAGGCCGAGATGGAGTTGAGGATGTAGGCGGTCTGCCGGGCGTTGAGCGCCTGGTTGTTGCTGGCGGCGTTCCAGCTGAGCACCGCCGGGTTCATCACCTCCCGGAACAGCCGCACCCCGAACTCCACCGCCCGCACCGTCTCCTCGGAGTTGAGGACCACGTTCTCGTTGGCGTCCTGCTCCGAGGCCCCGAACGACCACAGGATGGCGTGGGTGGCCATGTTGGAGTCGATGTCCTGGGAGAACCCGATGCCGATGGGGATCTGGATTTCCGGAAACCGCCGCTTGATCTCCCGCCCGGCGGTGATCAGGTCGTCCCACGTGGACGGTCCGTTGGGAAACCCCACCGCGGTCCACACGCTCTTGAGGTAGTCGCCCGGATCGGGCACCCAGTTGTCCGAGAAGCCGAAGTACTTGCGGGTGTTGGCGTTGTAGACGCTCTTGCGCACCAGGGGCACCATGGGCCCGTAGCGGCGCTCGGCTTCCTGGTTGAGGTCGGTGAGGTCCAGGACCTGCTGCTCGAATGCCGACGGCGGGGACAGGAAGAAGAACAGGTCGTGGCCCTGCTGGGCGGCCACCTCGGCGTTCGCCCGGGGGACGATGTCCGCAAAGGAGACGTGGTCCACCGTCACCCGGATGCCCTTGCTCTGTCCCCACCGCTGGGCCCAGGGGTCGAACCACTCGTCGAACGCCGGGACGAAGTGGCTCCAGGTCAGGATCCGCAGCTCCCGCTGCTGGGCCCGGACGATGGTGGTCAGCAGGGATCCGAATCCGCTGGCAGCCAGTCCCGCCCCCGCGGCCCCCGCCGCGGTGAGCTTGAGGAACTCCCGGCGGGACATCCGCCGCCACCGGTTGTCGGCGACGCGGACCCACCGGTCCTGCCGGTCCTCTGCCATGCCTGCCACCTCCTGCCGTCGCGGCCGTTCCGTGTCGGCCGTAGCCTTATGAATGTTGGCGGCCCCGGACCCCACCTCCTCCTCGTCGCGCTGCGGGAGGGCCGCCACCAACGGGTCGGCCAGGGTCGTGTCGCCCGGCACGCGGCCCCCGGCGATGCCGGATTTAGATCAGGGCGATGCTGGCGAAGGTCACCAGGCCGCCGGCAGGGTCGGGGGCCTGCCCGTACCCCAGGACCCGTCCGCGGCAGGGAGACAGCAGGCGCAGGGCGAGGTAGACCGGCCAGACCGCATCCACCCGGCGGGGGTTCCCGTCGCGGGAGACCTCCGCCCAGAAGGCGTCGGCGTCTCCGGCGCAGATGGCCCCCAGCACCACGCGGTCTGCGGCTGCGGTCCGGACGGCCAGGGCGTGGTCCGCGGGCTCGGGATCCCCGAAGCGGGGGCCCACGTGGCTGAAGTCCACGCTGGCGAGGATCGCCAGGTCCCGGGCCCGCATCGCCTCGCGGACGGCGCCGACAAAACCCTCCACCGCGTCCAGCGCGCGGGGGGAGGAGACGTCCGTCCCCAGGGCGCACAGGACCGGCACGATGGCGGGCGGATCCGGGAACAGGTGCTGCAGGAACACCACCTGGAACTCGATGGAGTGCTCCGCCCGGTGGGCAAACTCGCCGGCGCAGAGGTCCCCCAGACGGTCTTCCAGCAGGTCGGCCAGGTCCCGGTCCACCGGCACCGTCCCGAGGGGCGTCTGGAAGGCCTTGCGGGTCAGGATGAATGGAGACGTCCCCCCGCCGTGGGCCACCCCCAGGATCAGCACCCGCCGGGGGGAAGCGGCGGCCAGGGCCCGGTGTGCCCGCCCGTAGCACCACCCGCCGCGGCTGAAGTCGATGTGGGGGGCGATGACACCCCGGGCCACCACATGCGCCAGCTCATCCGCGCGCACCGCGGCCAGGTAGCCGTCCAGCTCCGCCCGCAGGGCCTGCGGGTCGGCCGGATACGATCGGCCGGCAAAGTGCGCCGGGCGCACCGCCGATGCCCGGAACCGGGCTTCCAGGTCCTGGCGGCGGCGGCGGAAGCCTTCGGAGTCCAGCAGGCCCAGCCGGTCCAGCTCCTCCACCACCCGGACCACCTCGTCGGACAGCAGGAGCTCGCCGCCGGTGTGGCGGGCGAACGCCGCCTGCACGTCCACCACATCGGCACGCCCGTCCAGCAGGGAGGCGATGAGAAAGGCCCGGGGCGGCAGGAAGACCGGCTCGTCGAGGACGCCGTCGAGGTCCCGCAGGCAGATCAGAGGGCGGCCGTGGATGCGGACGGGATACGCCTCAGCCGGACGCAGCCGCGGCAACGGCATAACCACGCGCTGGTCGGGCCGGCCGGACTTGAACCGGCGACCTCTTCCACCCCAAGGAAGCGCGCTACCATCTGCGCCACGGCCCGACAGGATTGATTATAGCCGGGTCGGCCGGGCCGGGGAATGGGCGGATCAGGACGGAGGAAGGTGGGTGGGCGCCAGCGATCCGGAGGGCAGCCGGGCCGCCCGCAGGGCACCTTCCAGGGCCCGCTCGGCCTTCTCCCACGCCTCCGGTTCCTCGGGAGTCCAGGTGGCCATCCCCACCCGGCACGTCAACCACCGGTCCGGGCCGCCCCGGGGGCGATGCCGGAACGACCGGTCGATGCGGGCCAGGACGATGCGGGCGTCCTCTTCCCACGTTTCCGGCAGGACGACAGCGAACCGGCCGGCGGCCACCCGGCCGATGTAGTCGCTGCCGCGCAGGTTCTCCCGCAGCCACCGGGCCGCCGCCACCTCGGCGTCGGCGGGCAGCGGGCGGGCCGGGCCATCCTCGTCCCGCAGCGCCACCAGGGCCACCGAGAAGGGGACCCCGGTGCGCTCCGCGCGGAGGAGTTCGGCCTGGTACACCTCCCGCATGAAGTCCGCCGTGTAGGCGCCGGTGAGGGGGTCGCGCAGCGCGCGGTCGGACGTGCGCCGGAGCAGAATCCGGCGCAGCACGAACACGGCCACCAGCAGCAACAGAGCCGCCAGGGCCAGCAGTTGCACCCGCAGGTCGGGAATCGTCATCTCGCTCACATCCTCACCTATGCCCCTCACGCGCGCCCGCCAGTCGGCGGCCGGCCGGTCAGGGTCAGTTCGGTTCCCGCCCGCAGGCGCGCGAGGTTGGACCGGTGGCGCCACAGAGCCAGGACTGCCAGGAGGACCCCCGCGGCCAGGTGGGCGGGCGGCTCGCGGCGGGCCAGCAGGGTGACCGACGCCGCGGCCAGGGCCAGCAGGGAACCGGCAGACGCGTAGCGGGTGGCGGCCACCACCGCCGCCCACACCCCCGCGGCCACCGCCGCCGCCACGGGCGAAAGGGCCAGAAGGACCCCCACAGAGGTCGCCACGCCTTTGCCCCCGCCCAGGCGCAGGAAGATCGACCAGTCGTGGCCGACCACCGCGGCCACGCCCGCCGCCGCCTGCACCGGTGCCGGCTGTCCGGCCGCGCGGGCCGCCAGGACGACCAGCGCCCCCTTGGCCACGTCCGCGGCCAGAACCAGGGCGCCGGCCGCCGGGCCGGCCACCCGCAGGACGTTCACGGTTCCGATGTTGCCGCTGCCGGATCGGCGGACGTCGGCCCCCGTCAGCGCCCGCACCACCAGGAGGCCGGTGGGGACTGCCCCCACCACATACCCCAGCAGCACCACCGCCGCCCCGATCATCGGCGCGCCGTCGCCCGCTCCCGGGCCCGGAACACCAGGCGCAGGGGCGTACCCCGGAAGTCAAACGCCGCCCTCAGCCGGGCGTCCAGGTACCGGCGGTAGTCCTCGGTCACCAGGTCGGGGTCGTTGACGAACAGGACGATGGTGGGCGGGCGGACGGCGGGCTGCGTCGCATAGTAGATCTTCAGCTGGCGCCCGGCGCCGTCGGCGGGAGGCGGATGGGCCTCTTCGGCCTCCATGAGCACCCGGTTGAGGGGCCCCGTGGGCACCCTGCGGGCGTGGGCATCCGCCGCCTCCCCCACCCGCTCCACCAGCGCAGCGATCCCCCACCGGCGCACCGCCGAGGTCACCACCACGGGCGCGTAGGACACAAACCGCATCGCGGCCCGCACCGGCGCCAGGATCGCCTCCCGGGGCTCGGGAGACGGGCTGACCAGGTCCCACTTGGTCACCGCCAGAACCAGCGCCCGGCCGCGCTCCACGGTCAGCCGGGCGATCTCCTGGTCCTGGTCGGCCGGGGGCTGGGTGGCGTCCAGGACCAGGACGACAACGTGAGCCCGGTCCACCGCGGCCAGGGTGCGCGTCACGCTGTAGCGCTCCACCACATCGCTGACCCGGGCCCGCCGCCGCAGCCCGGCGGTATCGATGAGCACGACCCGGCGATCTCCCCACCGGAACACGGTGTCCACGGCGTCCCGCGTGGTGCCGGGAGCGGCGTCCACGATGACCCGGTCCTCCCCCAGGATCGCGTTGACCAGGGAGGACTTGCCCACATTCGGACGGCCGACCACCGCCACCGGGATGGCCGGACCCGCCTCCTCCGGCTCGCCCGCCGGCAGCATCTCCGCCACCCGGTCCAGCAGGTCGGAGATCCCCAGGCCGTGCAGGGCGGACACCGGCACGGGGTCTCCCACCCCCAGTTCGTACATCTCGTAGATCCCGGGATGGCCCGGCCGGTCGGCCTTGTTGGCGACCAGCAGCACGGGCCGGCGGCTCTCCCGCAGGCGCTGGGCGATCTCCCGGTCCTCGGGGAGGACGCCGGAGCGGACGTCCACCACCAACAGGACCAGATCGGCCTCCTCCAGCGCCCGGGCGACCTGGCGCTGAACCTGCTCCTGAAGGGGCTCGGTGGGGTGGGAGATGAGGCCCCCGGTGTCGACCACCTCAAACTCCCGGCCGCGCCAGACAACCCGGCCGTACAGGCGGTCCCGGGTGATGCCGGGGATGTCTTCGACGATGGCCGCCCGCCGGCCCACCAGGCGGTTGAAGAGGGCCGACTTGCCCACATTGGGGCGGCCGACGATCACCACGACCGGCACGGGCATGCGGGATCCGGAGGACCGGCTGACGGTCCCGCCCGCGGCTCACCCTCCACGGCGCCCCCGGGGTGTCAGGTCGCCGCGGGCGCGGGCAGGCGGGCAGCAATCTCCTCCAGCCGCGCCAGCACCTCGGAGATGATCCACTCCGGCGTGCTGGCTCCCGACATCACCCCCACCCGCCGGACGCCGGCAAACCACTCGGGGCGGAGCTCGTCGGCCACCTCGATGTGATAGGTCGGCCGGCCGTGAGCCTGCCCGATCTCCCACAGGCGGGTGGTGTTGGCGCTGTGGTGGCCTCCCACCACCACCAGGGCGTCCACCTCCTCCACCAGGCGCTCGGCCTCTTCCTGCCGGACGGTGATGGCCGGGCAGAGGGTGTTGACAACCCGCAGTTCCCGGGCGCGCAGGCTGAGGTCTCCCACGATCTGGCGGAAGTTCTCCCGGGCCTGGGTGGTCTGCGACATGACCGCCACCTTGCCGCGCAGCGGCACCCGGGCAGCCTCCTCCCGGGTGTGCACGACCGTCACCCGGTCGCCCAGCGCCTCCTTGAGGGTGACCATCTCCGGGTGGCCGTGGTCGCCCACCACGATGAGCTGGTAGCCTTCCTCCACCAGCCGCACGGCCAGCGAGTGCGCCCGGATGACGACCGGACACGTGGCGTCCACGATGCGCATCCCCCGCGCCCGGGCGGCACCGAGAACGGCCTGCTCCACCCCGTAGGCGGAGACGACGAACGCCTCGCCGGACAGCTGCTCCAGCGCGGTGGCCACCTCCACACCTTCCTGGCGCAGGCGGGAGACGACCTGGGGATTGTGGATCAGCGGACCCCAGGTGAACACGGGCCCGGTGGCGGATTCTGCGGTGGCTCGGGCCATCTCCACCGCCCGGCGCACGCCGCCGCAGAACCCCATGTGCCTGGCCACCACGATCTCCATCGCCCCTAGCATACACCGGGGCGGGGGGGTGTCAACGCCGGGGACAGGAGGACCGCAGGCGGGCGCCGTATACGGCATGCGTGTCGTCCCGCCCGCCTGCAGGGTCCGGCCGGGCCCTGGTCGTGATCAACCCGTTCGCGGCCCGGGGCCGGGCCCGCCGCACCTGGCCTCGGGTCCGCACGGTCCTGCAGCAGGCCGGATGGACGCTGGAGGAGGTCGTCACCGGCTCGCCCCAGGAGGCCGAGGCGCGGGCCCGGGCGGCCGGCGGCGCCTGGGACGTGGTGGTGGCCGTGGGGGGCGACGGCACCAGCCACTGGGTGATCAACGGGCTGCTGCGCGCCGATTCCCCTCCCCCCCTGGCCCTGATTCCCGAGGGCACCGCCAACGACTTTGCCCGCAGCCTGGGCATCCCCCTCTCCCCGATCGCGGCCGCCCGGGCTCTGGTGGGAGCCGTGCGGAGACGGGTGGACGTGGGCGAGGTCAACGGCAGGTACTACGCCACCATCTCGGGCGTGGGATTCGACGCCGAGGTGGCGCGGCGGGTCAACCGGTGGCCCCGGTGGATCCGCGGGACGGCCGTGTACGTGGCCGGCATTCTGATCACCCTGGCGACCTACCGCCCGGTGGAGGTCACGCTGGTCGTGGACGGCTCCTCCCGGCGCGTCCGGCTCTATCTGCTGGCGGCGGCCAACACCAACTGGTACGGCGGCGGCATGTACATGGCCCCCCACGCCCGCATCGATGACGGCCTGCTGGCCGTCGTCTACGCCACCGACCTCACGCCCCTGCAGACCCTGCGGGTCCTGCCCTCGGTCTTCTCGGGGCGCCACCTGCTGCACCCCAAGGTGGCCCACACCACCGCCCGGACGGTACAGGTGGACAGCGCCACCCCGCTGGCCATCCACGCCGACGGCGAAGTGGTGGGGACGGTGCCGGCGTCGTTCCGCGTCATCCCGCAGGCCCTGGATGTCCTGGTGCCGGCGCCCTCCGCTGGCGACGCCCCCTGACCGCGCTGCGCGCCCCCCGGATCCGGGCAGGTCATGGCGCGTCCAGGGGCTGCTGGTCGGGCGGCAACAACGCCCGCACCGCCTCCCGCAGGCGCGCCGTCCACTCCGCCACCGCTTCCCGGACAGCCCCCTCCGCCCGCGGGACCAGGGGTGGACCGATCCGGATGGTCGCGTCGACGTTGCGGGGCAGCCGCCAGCCCGCGACCCGCACCCGATGGCTGCCCGCGATGGCCACGGGCAGCACGGGAACGCCGGCCTTGAGCGCCACATAGGCGGCCCCTTCGTGGAACGGCCCCAGCCGCCCGTCCCGGCTGCGGGTGCCCTCGGCGAACATGCACACCGCCCACCCGCGCCGCAGCATTCGCAGGGCCTCCCGCACCGCGTCCCGGTCGGGGACGCCCCGGCGCACGAAAAAGCTCCCGCATCCGCGCACCCACCACGCCACCGGAGGCAGGCGGCGCAGCTCGTCCTTGGCCATGAACGCGACCCGCGCGCGCAGGGACAGGCCCACCAGGGGGATGTCGGCCTCGCTGGCGTGGTTGGCCACGATCAGGTACGGCGGCCGGGGTTCGTACTCGCGTCCCTCTACCCGCCGGCGGATGCCCAACAGGCGGAACAGGAGCGCGAACGCGATCCAGCTCAGGCGGTACAGCACAGTGGCGCTCACGGCACGGCGCGTCGGCACAGCGCGAGGATGGATCCGACCACCTCGTCCACCGGGACGCCGGTGGTGTCCATCACGACGGCGTCGGGGGCCGGCTGCAGGGGAGAGTGAGACCGGGTGCGGTCGCGCCGGTCCCGCTCCTCCTCGGCCCGGCGGACCTCGTCCAGGCTGATCGCCACGCCCCGGGCGCGCAGTTCCCGGTACCGGCGGCGGGCCCGCTCCTCCACCGACGCGGTGAGAAAGACCTTGACCTCGGCGTCCGGGAACACCACCGTCCCGATGTCGCGGCCCTCCACGACCACTCCGCCGTCGGCGCCCAGGCGCCGCTGGGCGGCCACCATGGCCTCCCGCACTCCCGGGTAGGTGCTCACCACCGACGCCGCCTCGCTCACCGCCGGGTCGCGGATCGCCTCGGTGACGTCCCGCCCGTCCACCCAGACCCGCTGCCCGTCGGGGGTGTCCTCCAGGCGGATCTCCAGGGACCGGGCGAGGGCCGTGAGGGCCGCCTCGTCGGACAGGTCCACGCCCCGGCTGAGGGCGGCCCACGCCACCGACCGGTACATGGCCCCGGTGTCCACGTGGCGGAATCCCAGCGCGCGGGCCACCGCCCGCGCCACGGTGGTCTTGCCCGCCCCCACCGGGCCATCGATGGCGACGATCGGTCGGCGCCGGGCGCTCATGCCGGGGGGCCGCCCCCGGCACATCTGCCGCCGGCATGAGGGGCGCCCGAGGGCGGCGAACAGCCACGTCGGCGCACGCGACCTGCGGCGGCCGCGCCTCGGCGGCCGCCCCTGCCCGGGGAGGTGGCCATGGCGCGCATCAGCTGGGAGGATTTCGAAAAGGTGGAGATGCGGGTGGGCCTCATCCGCTCGGTGGAGGAGTTCCCCAGGGCCCGCAAGCCCTCCTACCGCCTGACCATCGACTTCGGCCCCTACGGCGTCCGGCGGTCGTCGGCCGCCATCCGCCCGTACTACCGGCCGGAGGATCTGGTGGGTCGCCAGGTGATCTGCGTGGTCAATCTCCCGCCCAAACAGGTGGCCGACTTCATCTCCGAGGTCCTCACCCTCGGCGTGGTCGAGCACGGCGGACGCATCGTGCTGCTCCAGCCCGACCGCCCCGCCGAGGTGGGCGCCCGCATCGGCTGACTCCCGGCCCTCCCCCCGGGGTCAGCGCCGCCGCGGCCAGAACAGCAGGACCAGCAGTCCCCCCGCCACCAGTACCACCCCGGCCCAGGGCTGGCGGAACAGGACGGCAAAGAGGGGGGTCTGCTGGGCCAGCAGGTAGGCGCCCACCAGGACCAGCAGGGCTCCCAGGGTGCGCACCCGCCGCTGAGATTCGTCCTCCGCCGGCGGGACGACTCCCGTGACCACCTCGGGGATCGGTTCGTCGGGCACCAGCAGAACCAGCAGCAGGTACAGGATCACGCCCAGACCGTTCCAGAAGGCCAGCAGGACGAATGCCAGGCGCACGGCGGAGACGTCCACGTCCAGGTAGGCGGCCAGACCTCCGCAGACGCCGGCAATCCAGCGGTCGGTGCGCGACCGGTACAGGCGCTTCATCGCCCTCGGCCGCTCGGGGTGCGGGCGAACCCGTAGTCCAGCAGCGCCATCGCCTGCTCGTACAGCGGGGTCGCGTTCAGCAGCACCACCACCAGCCGCCGGCCGCCCCGCCTCGCCGACCCGACCAGGCAGGGGCCGGACTCCGCCACCCACCCTGTCTTCACCCCATCGGCACCCGGGTACAGCCACAGCAGCCGGTTGGTGTTGACCAGCGTCTGGGTCGTTCCCTCGGGGCGCGCGAGGACGAGAGTGCGGGCCCGCACCACGGCCGCCAGCCGCTCGTTCTCCAGCAGGCGCCTCGCCAGGATCGCCAGATCCCTGGCCGTGCTGTAGTGGCCGGGCCGGGGCCACCCGTGCGGTGTCACGAAGTGGGAGCCGGTCAGGCCCCACTGCCGCGCCCGGGCATTCATGCGGGCGACAAACGCCTCCACCGACCCGTCCGCTCCTTCCGCCAGGGCCACGGCGGCGTCGTTGGCGGAGATCAGCAGCAGGGCGGCCAGCAGGTCCCGGACCCGCCACCGCTGACCGGCCCGCAGGCCCACCCTCGCTCCCACCTGTTCCCTCCCGGCCCGGGGGCTGATGGTCACCACGGCGTCGTCTCCGAGCACCTCGGCCGCCAGGAGGGCGGTCAGTATCTTGGTGGTGCTGGCGGGCGGCCAGCGGCGGTCGGGGTGGTGGGCATAGAGGACCTCGCCGCTGTCTGCGTCCACGAGCGCCGCGGCGGCCGCCTGAATTGCCGGGGCGGGAACCGCGGCGGCGGCTGCCACGAGCGCGGCCAGGATCCCGGCGCGGGGCGGGCGAAACGCCTCAGTCGTCCCGGCCGGAGGCGGCGGAGAGTCCGTCCAGGGCCGCGCGGAGGTCATGATCTCCCAGGGGCGGAAGGTCGTCCAGGCTGCCCAGACCGAAGTAGCGCAGGAACCCCTCGGTGGTCCCGTACAGGATCGGGCGCCCCACCGCCTGCTTGCGCCCCACCTCGCGGATCAGGCGGCGCTCCAGCAGCCGCTCCAGCACGTGATCCGACCGCACTCCGCGGATCGCCTCGATCTCCGCCCGGGTGACCGGCTGGCGGTATGCCACGATGGCCAGGGTTTCCAGGGCGGCCTGGGACAGCGGCTGCCGGAAGTCGAGCCCCAGGTAGCGCTGGACGTAGCCCGCCAGCTCCGGCCGGGTACAGAGCTGGAACCCTCCCGCGACGGCCTGCACCTGCAGCCCGCGTCCCCGGTAGTCCTGCTGCAGCTCCCACAGCAGCGCGTGCACCGTCTGCACGGGTGCCTGCAGGACCTCGCTGAGCTGCTCGACCGTGACCGGCCCCCCGCTCACCAGCAGGATGCACTCCGCCGCCCGTTTGAGCTCGTCCAGGTCCAGATCGTCGGGGGGCGGGGCCAGTCCGTCGGGCAGCGTCATGGCGCGGATGCCCGGTACAGCCGGATGGGCCCGAACCGTTCCTCCTGCCGCACGCGGACCTGTCGGGTGCGGATGAGCTCCAGCAGGGCCAGGAATGTGACGATCACCACCAGGGCGGTCACCGCGCCGCTGAACAGCGCGTCGAACTCCACACCCTTAGGATGCGCCTCCAGCAGGGCCACAATCGCGGCCATGCGGTCGGCCACCCGGACTTCCTCCCCCGCCACCTCGCGCACCGGGCGGGCCGCCCGCTGCAGAACCTGCTGGAAGGCCCGGAACAGGTCGTCCAGGGTGACCCCCTCCAGCAGAACCGCCGCCGGGTCCTCGGCCCGGGACCGCGCGAACACCCGCGCCTGGTAGTCCTCCAGGGCCCGCAGGGCGGTGGCCGCCTCCTTGAAGGCCCGGTACTCCCGCAGGTGTTCGTCCAGCCGCTCCTGCAGGTCCGACGGCTCCTCGGCGGCGACGGCCTCGTCGTCGGGCGGAGCCGGCCGGGGCAGCATCTGCCGCGACTTCAGTTCGACCAGAGCCGCCAGCGTCCACAGCACCTCGGTGGCCTCCTCCAGGTCCACCCCCGAGGCGGTGGCGGCCAGGTATTCCTCGGCCAGGCGCCCGACCTCCACGTCCCGGAGATCCACCTGTCCCTGCTGGGCCAGGCTCAGCAGCAGGTCCAGCGGGCCCTCAAACTGCGGCGTCTTCACCGTGTACCGGATGGCCCGTCCCTCCCCCTCTGCTGCTCAGAACAGCGCCGACCCTGTGGCCTGGACCGTCAGCCAGCGCATGGGGGGCACCAGGGTCGCCGACAGGGCCCGGCTGAAGACCAGCGCCAGGAGGACCCACGTCCCGTACGGCCGCAGCCGGGCGTATGCGGGGACCATCCTCGGCGGCAGCAGGCCCTCCAGGATCCGGGATCCGTCCAGCGGCGGGATGGGCATCAGGTTGAACGTGGCCAGCATGGCGTTGACCCTGAGGGACACGGCCAGCACCCTCTGCAGGGACAGCGCGTCCGCCCACGGGGCGGCCTCCAGCACGCCCAGCTTGTACGGCGCCCCCAGCGCGAACAGCACCGTCAGATTGGCCAGCGGGCCGGCGGCGGCCACGAGCATCAGATCCCGCCGGGGACGGGACAGCAGGGCCGGGGTGACGGGCACCGGACGCGCCCACCCGAATCCCGCCACAAGAATCAGCAGGGATCCCACCGGGTCCAGGTGGGCCAGGGGGTTCAGGGTCAGGCGACCCTGCCGGCGCGGGGTCGGGTCCCCGCGCCGGTCGGCCACGTAGGCGTGGGCGTACTCATGCACCGTGGCGGCGACCACCAGCGCCACGGCCACCACCAGGAGCCCGGCAGGATCACCCCACACGCCCGGTCTCCTCCCCGGACCTCACCGCACCCGCCGCGCGCCGCACACCCAGGGAAGTTCGCGGATCAGAGGGGAACGTCCTTGCGGATCAGGTCGTCGTAGGACTCGCGCTCGACCACCACCCGCGCCCGGCCGTCTCCGGCCAGGACCACCGCCGGGCGGGGGAAGCGGTTGTAGTTGCTGGCCATGGAGTAGGTGTACGCGCCGGTGGAGAAGACCGCCACCACGTCTCCGCTGCGCACCGGGGGCAGGGCGGCCTCCCAGATGAGCACGTCCCCCGACTCGCAGCACCGGCCGGCCAGGGAGACCGTCTGCGCGGCAGGGGCCAGGGGCCGGTCCGCCACCACCGCCTCGTAGCGGGCGCCGTACAGCGCCGGACGGGGGTTCTCGTACATCCCGCCGTCCACCGACACGTAGGTGCGCACCCCGGGGATGACCTTGACGGCGCCCACGGTGTACAGGGTGACCCCCGCGTCGCCCACGATGGAGCGCCCGGGCTCCAGGTACAGCCGGGGCCGGGGCAGCCCGCGCCGGCGGGCGGCCGAACCCACGGCGCCCGCCACCGCGTCCACGTACGCCTCGATGGACGGGGGGCTGTCGGAGGACAGGTAGCGGATGGCCAGCCCGCCGCCCATGTTCACCTCTTCCACCACCGCGCCGTGCGCCTCCCGCACCTCCGCGGCGAACTCCACCACGGCCTCGGCCGCCGCGCAGAACGGCTCCAGGTCGGCGATCTGCGACCCGATGTGGGTGTGCACTCCCCACAAGCGCAGGCGGGCACTGCGCAGCACCCGCGCCACCGCCCGATGGGCCGATCCGGTGGCCAGGGGGAATCCGAACTTGCTGTCCACCCCTCCGGTGCGGATGGCCCGGTGGGTGTGCGGCTCGACTCCCGGCGTCACCCGCAGCAGGACGTCGGCCGTGGTGTCCAGGCGGGCGGCGAGCTCCTCCAGCAGGTCCAGCTCGTGGTCGTTGTCCACCACAAAACGGCCCACGCCCGCCCGCAGGCCCTCGGCCACCTCCTGGGCCGTCTTGTTGCTGCCGTGGAACACCACGTCCGCGGGCGGCACGCCGGCCCGCAGCGCGGTGTGCAGCTCGCCCCCCGAGGCCACGTCCACCCCCAGTCCCTCCTGGACGGCGATCTGGCAGGTGGCCAGGATGCAGCAGGCCTTGCTGGCATACACCACCCGGCCTTCGCCGTACGACCGGGCCAGGGCGGACCGGTACCGGCGGCAGTTGTCCCGCAGCCGGTCCTCGTCCAGCACGTGCAGGGGCGTGCCGAACTGCCGGGCCAGGTCCAGGGCGTCCACCCCGCCGATCTCCAGATGGCCGCGGCCGTTGACCGAATACCCGTGGGGGCCGACGGTGACCGAGCGCATGACGTTCACCGGAGTCACGCGAAATGTTGCTGCGAGTCTAGCACAGAATCCGGCGGCGGGGGAAGATCCCGCGTTGCCCCGCCGCATCCGGCGGGGGTAGACTGGATGCGAACGACGGGCCGGGAGTGACCATCCATGGGCGACATCGTGATCCTCAGCGCAGCGCGCACCCCCATCGGGAGGTTCCTGGGCGGACTGGCGGCGGTGCCGGCCCCGCGGCTGGGGGCGGTGGCCATCGCCGAGGCCCTGCGTCGGGCCCGGGTGGCGCCCGAGAGGGTGGACGAGGTGATCATGGGCCAGGTCCTGACCTCCGGCGTGGGCCAGGCTCCGGCCCGGCAGGCGGCCCTGTACGCCGGCCTGCCCTCCTCGGTGCCCGCGACCACCGTCAACAAGATGTGCGGCTCGGGCCTGAAGGCGGTGATGCTGGGCGCCCAGGCGATCGCCGCCGGCGACGCGCAGGTGGTCGTGGCGGGCGGCATGGAGAACATGAGCGCCGTCCCCTACCTCCTGCCCCGCGCCCGGACGGGACTGCGCCTGGGCGACGCAACCCTGGTGGATGCCCTCCTCCAGGACGGGCTGGTGGACGCCTACCGGCGCCTGCACATGGGCAACTGCGCCGAACTGCTGGCGCGGGAATACCGGATCAGCCGGGAGGAGCAGGACGACTTCGCCCGCCGCAGTTATACCCGGGCCCTGGAAGCCCTGGACACCGGCCTGTTCGCCGCCGAGATCGCCCCGGTCCCGGTGCCCTCCGACGGCGGCACCCGGCTCGTGGCCGAGGACGAGGAGCCCCGGCGGGTAGACTTCGCGCGGATCCCCGCCCTCCGGCCGGCCTTCGAGGAGGGGGGCACCGTCACGGCGGCCAACGCCAGCAGCATCAGCGACGGCGCCGCGGCGGTGGTCCTGGCCTCCGCGGACGCCGCCCGGCGCATGGACGTCCAGCCCCTGGCGCGCGTGGTGGGGCAGGCCACCGCCGCCCTGGAACCCGAGTGGTTCACCATCGCCCCCGCCCGCGCCATCCGCCTCCTGCTGGACAAGGTGGGCTGGCGTCTGGAGGATGTGGACCTGTTCGAGATCAACGAAGCCTTCGCCGCCGTCGTCCTCGGCGTCTGCCGCGACCTGGGACTGTCCCTGGACCGGGTGAACGTGCACGGCGGGGCGGTGGCCCTGGGGCACCCCATCGGGTGCAGCGGCGCCCGCATCCTCACCACGTTGCTGCACGCCCTGCCCCGCCACGGAGCGCGCCGGGGCGTGGCCGCCGTCTGCCTGGCCGGAGGCGAAGCCGTCGCGGTGGCCGTGGAAGCCCTGTAGCCTGTGCCCGTCTCCGCCGTCCTCACCCTGGCCATCCTGACCGGCGCCGCGGCCGTCCTGATCTGGGGGCGGTGGCCACCGGAGGTGGTGGCGCTGGCCGCGACCCTGCTGCTCGTCCTCGGCGGCGTCCTCGACGTGCCGGCGGCGATGGCGGGGTTCGGATCTCCGGCGCTGGCCGCGATCGCGGCAGTGTACGTC
Source organism: Armatimonadota bacterium (assembly GCA_031081675.1). Lineage (NCBI taxonomy): Bacteria > Bacillati > Armatimonadota > Armatimonadota bacterium. The sequence goes on along the minus strand of JAVHLZ010000005.1, from coordinate 28,650 downwards.
ATCAGCGCCGGCCTGGAGAGGGCCGGCGTCGCCTCCGCCCTCGCCCGGGGGATCCTGCGGGCCACCGGCAACCACGAGGTCCGCCTGATCCTGCTGTTCTGCGGAGCGGCGGGCCTGCTGTCGGGCGTCATGAACAGCGTCGGCGCGATGGCCGTCCTGCTGCCGGCAGCTGTGGCGGCGGCCCGGCAGGCCGGCATCAGCCCCTCGCGGCTGCTGCTGCCCCTGGCCCTGGGCACGCGCCTGGGCGGCAACCTCACCCTCATTTCCGGACCCAGCAACCTGCTGGCCAGCCAGCTGCTGTCCGACGCGGGGCACCGCCCCCTGGGGCTGTTCGAGTTCCTTCCGCTGGGCACGGCGTTTCTGGTCACCGGTGTGGCCTATCTGGCCCTGGTGGGGCGGCGCTGGCTGCCGGATCGCGGGCCCTCGCCCGGGGAGGAAGCCCGGCTGGCCGACGTCTACAGGCTGGCGGAGCGGCTGCACGCCCTGCGCATCTCGCCTGCCTCACCCCTGGTCGGCCGCACCCTGGGCGACAGCGATCTGGGTCGCCGCATGGGGCTGACGGTCCTGGCGATCGTCAGGGGCGGTCGGCGGATCGCCGCTCCCTCCCGGGATGAGCGGCTGGAGGCGGGCGACATCCTGGTGGTGGCCGGCCGGCTGGACGATCCGAGCCAGACCGACGCCCTCCGGGCCGCCGGCCTGGAGGTGCTGGACGACCTGCCCGAAGGCGCCCTGGACGGGGCGGACGCGCAGCTGGCCGAGCTGGTCCTGGCCCCGCGGTCCGCGCTGGAGGGGCGGACGGTGCGCGAGGTCGGTTTCCGGGAGCGGTACGGCCTGACGGTGGTGGCCGTCTGGCAGGAGGGCCGGCCCCGGCGCAGCGGCCTGGCGGACCGTCCCCTCCGCGTCGGCGACGCGCTGCTGGTCCAGGGCCGGCGGGACCGGATCGCCCAGCTGCGCCGCGATCCCGACTTCCTGGTCCTGGGCTCCCAGAGGGCCGACGTCCGCCCGGACCGGGCGCCGTGGGCGCTGGCGTCTCTGGCGGTCCTCGCGGTGGCGGCGACGGCCGGCCTGCCCATCGTGGTGGCCACCTGGCTGGCGGCCGCCCTCATCGTGCTGAGCGGCTGCCTGTCCGCCGACGACCTCCTGCAGGCGGTGGACTGGCGCGTGGTGGTCTTCACCGGGGCGCTGCTGCCCGTGGGCACGGCCCTGCAGGCGACCGGAGCCGCCCGCGCGCTGGCCGGGGCAGCCCTGGGGGTGGCCGGAGGCGGCGCGCTGGCGGCTCTGGCGACGGTCGTGGTCGTGTCGGTGATCCTCAACCAGGTGATGCCCAGCGTGGCGGCCACCGCGGTCCTGGTCCCGGTGGCGCTGCAGGTGGCGGGGGCGCTCGCGCTCTCCCCCCATGCCCTCGCCATGGCGGTCATCGCGGGGACCGGCACCACCGTCACACCCCTGGGCAACCCCGTGAACCTGATGGTCATGGGCCCGGGCGGCTACCGCATGGCCGACTACCTGAGGGTGGGGCTGCCCCTCGCGGCGGTGCTGACGGTGGTGAGCCTGGCGGTCATCCCGCTGGCCTGGCCCCTGCGCTGAGCCGGGGACGGACGGCGGCGGAGGTCTAGACAGACAGAGGTTCCAGGACCCGTCGGGCGGTGGTGATGAAGGCCGTGTGGGCCACCATGCGGTGGGCCGGGCGCACGCTGGGGCCGGCGATCTCCCAGGGCCGCACCAGGGTCTCGAAGGTCTCGATCAGCGCGAACTGGCCGCAGCGCTGTAGCTCGTCCACCGTGCGCGCCGTCTGGGGAACCGTGGGAACGTAGGAGACCAGGATGCCTCCCGGCCGCAGCGCGGCGGCGGCGTGGGGCACCACCCGCCAGGGCTCGGGCACGTCCAGGATCACGCGGTCCAGCGGCGCGTCGGGGATGCCCGCGTACACGTCCTGCTGCCGCAGCACCAGGTGGTCCTGCGGACCGAGGTAGGCGGCGATGTTCTGGGCGGCCCGGCGGGCAAACTCAGGGCGCACCTCGTAGGAATACACCCGGCCTGCCGGCCCCACGGCCCGCAGCAGCGTCATGGTCAGGGCGCCGGAGCCGGTGCCCGCCTCCAGGACCGACGCTCCGGGGTAGATGTCGGCCGCCAGGAGGATCGCGCTGAGGTCCTTGGGGTAGATGATCTGGGCGCCCCGGGGCATCTCCAGGACGAACTCGGCCAGGGTGGGACGCACCAGCAGGAACGCCTCTCCCCGGGTCGAGCGCACCACGCGGCCCTCGGAGGTGCCGATGAGGTGATCGTGGTGCAGTTTTCCCCCGCGCAGGTCCGAGGTGGCGCCCCGGCGCAGGGTGATGAGGTACCGGCGCGCCTTGCGGTCCACCAGCAGGACCGGCTCGCCCTCCTGCAGGGGTCCCGTGCGCACCGCTCAGGCGGCCACGCCGCGGGGCCGGACGTGGGTGGCCACCCACTGGACGATGGACTGCAGGGACGTGCCGGGCAGGAACACCTCGCGGATGCCCGCCGCCCGCAGCGCGGGGATGTCCTCCTCCGGGATGATCCCGCCGGCGAACACGACGATGTCGTCGGCTCCCCGCTCCCGGAGCAGCTCCACCACCCGGGGCAGCAGGGTCATGTGGGCGCCGGACAGGATGGACAACCCGATGGCGTCCACGTCCTCCTGGATGGCGGCGTTGACGATCATCTCCGGGGTCTGGTGCAGCCCGGTGTAGATCACCTCGTACCCGGCGTCCCGCAACGCCCGGGCCACCACCTTCGCCCCGCGGTCGTGCCCGTCCAGGCCCGGCTTGGCGATGAGGATCCTCACGGTGGATGCCGCCATGGCACCCTCTATCTTACTACGGGATCCGGGATCGGGGCCCGGCCGATCCCCGATCCCGATCGCTGACGGCTGATCGCGTCCGGGTCCTAGATGATCGCCGGCTCCCTGTACTCCCCGTACACGGCCCGGAAGACGTCGCAGATCTCCCCCAGGGTGCAGTGGGCCCGGACGCACTCCACCACGGCCTCCATGGTGTTCCCCGACCCCTCCGCCGCCCGCGCCAGGGCGTCCAGGGCCGCGCGGGCCCGCCGGGCGTCCCTCTCGGCCCGGACCCGGCGGAGGCGCTCGATCTGCCGGCGCTCCACCTCGGGGTCGATCCGCAGGATGGGAATGGGCCGCTCCTCCGGCACCACGAACTCGTTCACCCCGACGATGATGCGCTCCTTGCGCTCCAGCTGCTGCTGGTAGCGGTAGCTGGCCTCGGCGATTTCCCGCTGGGGGAAGCCCAGCTCCACCGCGCGCACCATCCCGCCCATCTCGTCGATGGTGCGGATGTAGGCCTCGGCCTCGGCCTCCATGCGGTTGGTGAGGGCCTCCACATAGTAGGACCCGCCCAGGGGATCCACCGTGTGGGTGACGCCGCTCTCGTAGGCGATGATCTGCTGGGTGCGCAAGGCCACCGTCACCGCCTCCTCGGTGGGCAGCGCATAGGTCTCGTCCATGGAGTTCGTGTGCAGGGACTGGGTGCCGCCCAGGACCGCCGCCAGCGCCTGCAGGGCCACCCGCACGATGTTGTTCAGGGGCTGCTGGGCCGTCAGCGACACCCCGGCGGTCTGGGTGTGGAAGCGCAGCCACCACGAGCGCGGGTGGCGGGCCCGGAAGCGCTCCCGCATGATCCGCGCCCACAGGCGCCGGGCAGCCCGGAACTTGGCGATCTCCTCGAAGAAGTCGTTGTGGCAGTCGAAGAAGAACGACAGCCGCGGCGCGAAGGCGTCCACGTCCAGCCCCGCTTCGATGCCGGCCTGCACGTAGGCGATGCCGTCGGCCAGGGTGAACGCCAGCTCCTGCACGGCGGTGGCGCCGGCCTCCCGCATGTGGTAGCCGCTGATGCTCAGCACGTTCCACCGGGGCAGGTGGCGGGTGCCGAACACCAGCATGTCCTGGATCAGCCGCATCGACGGCCGGGGGGGCACGATCCACTCCTTCTGGGCGATGAACTCCTTGAGGATATCGGTCTGGGTGGTCCCACCCAGCTGGTCCCACCGGTACCCCGCCCGCTCGGCGGCCACGATGTACATGGCCAGCAGCACGTTGGCCGGCGCGTTGATGGTCATGGAGGTGGTGACCCGGTCCAGGGGCAGATCCCGGAGCAGGATCTCCATGTCCAGCACCGTGTCCACCGCCACCCCTTCCCGGCCCACCTCCCCCCGAGCCCGGGGATGGTCGGAGTCGTAGCCCATCAGGGTGGGCATGTCAAACGCCACCGACAGGCCGGTCTGGCCCTGGGCCAGCAGATAGTGGAAGCGCCGGTTGCTGTCCTCGGCCGACCCGAATCCGGCGAACTGGCGCATGGTCCACAGCCGGCCCCGGTACATGGTGGGATGGATGCCGCGGGTAAACGGATATTCCCCGGGAAAGCCCAGGTCGCGCAGGTAGTCGAAACCCGGCAGGTCCTCGGGCGTGTACAGGCGGGCCACCTCGGCCTCCGACAGGGTGGCAAAGCGCACCGGCCGCTCGGGCTGCCGCGCCAGGGACTCGGCCAGGGTAGTCTCCTCCCACCGCCGGCGCTCCCGGGCCAGCCGGGCGATCTCCTCGGATGTCGACACAGCCACCACCTCCGTCCCCGGCGTGAGGCCGGCGCGGACGCCGGTCAGGCCGACGCCTTGGCGGCCCGCACGGCCTCGGTGAGCCGGGGGACGATGTCAAACAGGTCGCCCACCACGCCCAGGTCCGCCACCTGGAAGATGGGCGCGTTGGGGTCCTTGTTGATGGCGATGATGAACTTCGACCCGGACATCCCCGCCAGGTGCTGGGGGGCTCCCGAGATGCCGCAGGCGATGTACACCTGGGGGCTCACGGTCTTGCCCGTCTGCCCGATCTCGTAGTCGTGGGGCACCCATCCCGAGTCCACCGGGGGCCGCGACGACCCCACCGCCCCTCCCAGCTCGCGGGCCAGGGCCTCCAGCAGGGCAAAGTTCTCCGGCCCCCGCATGCCGCGGCCCCCGCTGACCACCACGTCCGCTTCCGCCAGCGGCACCGTGTCCCTGCTGAGGGCGCGGATCTCCTTCACCCGGGTCCGCAGGGACGATGCCTCCAGGCGCACGGGCCAGGGGCGCACCTCGCCGGGCCGGTCCGCGGGCGGTGCCACCGGGTACATCGCCGGCAGGACCACGGCAATCCGCGGTCCGGCCCCCTCCACCCGCACCGTCGCGATGGCCTTGCGGGTGTACATGGGACGGGTGGCCACCAGGGCGCCATCCCGCACGGCCACCGACGTGCAGTCGGTGACGACGCCCGCCTGCACCCGCGCCGCCAGCCGGGGGGCCAGGTCCCGGCCCTGGGCCGTGCTGCCCACCAGGAGGACGGCGGGATCCTGTTCCCGCACCGCCTCGGCCAGCACCGCGGCGTAGGCGTCGGTGGTGTAGGGCTCCAGCACGGGGTGGTCGGCGCTCAGGACCAGATCGGCGCCCCGCTCGGCCACCACCCGCGACGCATCTTCCACCCTGTGCCCGGGTACCACGGCCACCAGGCGCCCTCCCGTCTCCCGCGCCAGCCCGCGGCCACAGGTCAGCAGTTCCAGGCTGAGGCGCGTGGGCCGCCCCTGGCTGTGCTCGACCAGTACCCACACGTCCGCACCCATGGCCCCCTCCTCAGAGGACTTTCGCCTGCTCCCGCAGGAACCGCACGATCTCCCGCACGACCTCGTCAGGCTCACCCTGGAGGATCCGCCCCGCCCGGCGGGCCGGCGGGGGCTCCAGGCGGGTCAGGACTGTCCGGGCGGCCGGCGCGTCCAGGCCCAGGTCTGCCAGGGTCAGGGTGCGGATGGGGGTGCGCTTGGCCTTCATGATGCCCGGCAGCGACGGATAGCGCGGCTCGTTGAGGCTGCGCTCCACCGTCAGGACCGCCGGCAGCGGCACCTCCAGGACCTCCACGCCTCCTTCCACCTCGCGGTGGACCTCCGCCCGGGAGCCCGAGGCATCCACCTCCAGGCGGGCGATGGCCGTCGCCTGGGGGACCCCCAGGTACTCGGCCAGGGCGGGCCCCACGATCCCGGCGTTGTCGTCGGTGCTGATCTTGCCGCAGATCACCACATCCCAGGAAAGGGTGCGGATCACTGCCGCCAGCACCCGCGCCACCCCCAGGTGGTCGGCCGCGTCCAGGCGCGGATCGCAGACCAGGATGGCCTCGTCGGCGCCCATGGCCAGCCCCGTGCGCAGGGCGTCCCGGGCCCGCTCGGGTCCCACGCTCACCAGGGTCACGGTGCCTCCGAACTGCTCCCGCAGCCGCAGGCCGGCCTCGGTGGCGTGCTCGTCGTAGTAGTTCATCACGAAAGACAGCCCCGACTCGTCGATCCCGGCACCGTCGGGGCGGATGCGGATGGGCGCCTCGGTGTCCGGCACCTGCTTGATGCAGACGACGACGCGCACGGCGGGCCTCCCCCTCCCTTACGGGTTCTGCAGCAGGTGGCGGGCAATCACCAGCCGCTGGATCTCCGACGTCCCCTCGTAGATCTCGGTGATCTTGGCGTCCCGGAAGTACCGCTCCACCGGATAGTCCCGCACGTACCCGTACCCGCCGAAGATCTGGACCGCCCGGTGGGCCGCCCACATGGCGGTCTCCGAGGCGTACAGCTTGGCCATGGAGGCCTCCCGGGTGTGGCGGAGCCCCTGCTGGCGCAGGTAGGCTGCCCGGTACAGGAGCAGCCGGGCGGCCTCGATGCGGGTGGCCATGTCGGCCAGCGCGAACTGGATGGCCTGGAACTCGGCGATGGGTCGGCCGAACTGGCGCCGGGTGGCGGCGTAGGCGGTGGCTTCCTCCAGGGCGGCCCGGGCGATCCCCACCGCCTGCGCGGCGATGCCCAGGCGTCCCCCATCCAGGGTGCTCAGGGCGATGCGCCCGCCCATCCCCACCTCCCCCAGGAGGCTGTCGGCGGGCACCCGGCAGTCGTCCAGGACGATCTCGGCCGTGGACGAGCAGGTGATCCCCAGCTTCTTCTCCACCTTGCCCACGGCGATGCCCGGGGCGCCCTTCTCCACGATGAACGCCGACAGGCCCCGCCCGCCCGGCTCGGGGCCGGTGCGGGCGTACACGATGCACACGTCGGCCTCCACCCCGTTGGTGACGAACACCTTGGTGCCCCGCAGGACCCAGGTGTCGCCGTCGCGGCGGGCGGTGGTCTGCAGGGCCATGGCGTCCGAACCCGCCGCGGGCTCGGTGAGGCAGTAGCATCCCAGGGACGCCCCCGAGCACAGCCGCGGCAGGTACCGGCGTTTCTGCTCCTCGGTGCCAAAGCGGACCAGGGGGTCGCACACCAGGGAGTTGTTCACGGTGATGATGGTCTGCAGGCCGGCGGACGCCCGCGCCAGCTCTTCCTGGGCGATCACGTAGCTGATGGCGTCCAACCCGGCGCCGCCGTACTCCTCCGGCACGGTCATGCCCATCAGACCCAGGCTGGCGGCGCGGCGGATCAGGTCGGCGGGAAATGCACCGGTCTGGTCCAGCTCGGCGGCCCGGGGCAGGACGTCCCGGGTGGCGAACTCCCGCACCGCAGCCTGGACCATCCGGTGTTCGTCGGTCAGCCGGAAGTCCATAGGCGGAGGGTCCATCCCCTACTTCGTGTGCCGACGGACCGTTCCCTCCGCTACCCGCCCTTCCCTTTTCCCTCTTCCTTCTTCCCTCTTCCCTCTTCCCTTCCGAGCAGGAGTCGCGCCCGCCGGCCGGGTAATCTCCCTCGGTGGGCGCCGTGGCGGAGGACTGGCGGTGACCGACCGCGTGGCCATCGTGGGCGTGGGGGCCACGCCGCCGCGTCCCGTCTCGGCGGACCGGTCCTACCGCGAGATGGTCTTTGAGGCGGCCTCCCGGGCGTATGCCGACGCCGGGCTGACCGCCGCCGACGTCGACAGCGTCGTCAGCGTCGCCGAAGACTTCCACGAAGGTACCAGCATCACCGACGAGTACGTCCCCGACCAGCTCGGCGCGGTGCTGCGCCCGGTGCACACCGTGGCCGCCGACGGCCTGGGGGGAGTGGCGGCGGCGGTGGCCCTCATCCGCAGCGGGATCGCCGACCGGGTGGTGGTGGAGGCGCACGCCAAGGCCAGCAACGTCCGCCGTCCCGGGCAGGTCCTGGCCCTGGCCCTGGACCCCATCTACGAGCGCCTCCCGGGCATCAGCCCCCACTACGTGGCCGGAATGGAGATGCGCCGCTACCTGCACGAGACCGGCACCCCCGAGCAGGCCGTGGCGATGGTGGTCGTGAAGAACCGGCGGCACGCCCTGGCCCATCCCGCCGCGGCGTTCGGCGCGCTGCTGGACCCCGAGGCGGTGCGGGCGTCGCTGCCGGTGTGCGAGCCGCTGCGCGAGATGCACATCAGCCCGGCGGCGGACGGGGCGGTGGTCCTGGTCCTGGCGTCGGCCGAGGCGGCTGCCCACAGCCCCCGCCCCGTGTGGATCCGCGGCATCGGGTGGGCCTCGGACACGCCCTGGCTGGCCACCCGCGGCTGGGCACAGGCATCCTACGCCGCGCTGGCTGCCGAGATGGCCTACCGGATGGCGGGCATGTCCGACCCCGCCCGCGAGATCCGCTTCGCGGAAGTGGACGACACCTACGCCTACAAGGAGCTCCAGCACCTGGAAGCCGTCCGCCTGGCCGCCCCGGGAGAGGCGGCGCGGATGGTGCTGGAGGGGGAGACCCGCCGCGGGGGGCGGCTGCCGGTCAACCCCTCCGGGGGCAGCCTGGGCCTGGGACACTGCTACGATGCCTCGGCCCTGTACCGGGTGGTCGAGGCCGTCCGCCAGATCCGGGGAGAGGCCGGACCGGTGCAGGTGGCGGGTGCCACCGTGGGGCTTGTGGTCTCCTGGCGGGGGATCCCCACCCAGAGCGGCGGGGTGCTGGTCCTGGGAGCGGCGTAGGGGAACGGAGGTCGGGCGTGGACGGGACCATGGGGCGCAGGCCGCGGCGGCGGGTGGCGGTGGTGGGGGCGGGTATGACTCTGTTCATGCGCCGCGCTCTGGAGACCGGCAAGGAACTGGCCTACTACGCCGCCTCGCAGGCTCTGGAGTCGGCCGGCGTCCGGCTCCGGGACGTCCAGGCCGTGGTGATGGCCACGGCGCCCGACGCCTTCGACGGGGTGCACATGAAGGGCGAGTGGCTGCTGGACGGCGCCGGGGGGGTCCGCAGGCCCTACCTGCGCGCGTACGTGGGCGGGGGATCCGGGGTCTTCAGCATCATCAGCGGCTGGTCGCTGGTGGCCTCGGGCCTGTGCGACCTGGCGCTGGTGGTGGCCGAGGAGAAGATGAGCAGCTGCCAGCCCCACCCCCAGGCGGCCTTCCTGACCATCTTCGACCACATCCTGGAACGCCCCCTGGGTCCCAACCTGCTGTGGATCTTCGCCCTCGAGCAGCAGCGCTACATGGCCGCCTACGGCATCCGCAACGAGGACATCGCCCTGGTCTCGGTCAAGAACAAGCGCAACGCCCTGGCCCACCCCTGCGCCCAGGTGGCGGCGGACCTGACGGTGCGGGACGTCCTGGCCTCGGAGGTGGTGGCGTGGCCGGTCCACCGCCTGATGGTCAGCCCGGTCAGCGACGGCGCCGCCGCGGTGGTCCTGGCCGCCGAGGACCTGGCCCCGCGCCTGACCGACCGCCCGGTGTGGATCCAGGGCGTGGGGTGGTCGCTGGACACGTCGTATTGGGGCAACCGGGACCTCGCCTACCCCCGCTACGTGGAGCGGGCCGCCCGGATGGCCTACGCGATGGCGGGGATCACCGAACCGCGCCGCCAGATCCACATCGCCGAGCCCTACGACCCGTTTGCCTACAAGGAACTGCACCACCTGGAGGGGCTTCTGCTGGCGGACCGGGGCAAGGCCCCCGAGGACCTGGCGGCCGGCCGTTTCGACCGCACCGGCGAGCTGCCGTCCTGCCCGTCCGGGGGCCTGATGGGTGTGGGCAACCCCATCGCTGCCGCGGGGCTGATGAAGGTCTGCGAACTGTTCTGGCAGCTCCGCCAGGAGGCGGGCGCCCGGCAGGTCCCCGGCAACCCGGAGCGCGGGGTGGCGCAGGCGTGGGGGGACTTGATGCAGATCGGCACCGTGGTCGTCCTGGGGGTGCGCTGATGGCCCGGCCCCGCCTGTCCCGCGAGACGCCGGCGGCGCCTCCCCGCGCTCCCCGGGGCACGCCCCTCAGCGACGAGGAGATGGCGCGGGCGTCGGTGGCGAGCTGGACGCCGGCCCTGGAGTACGCGTGGGATGCGGGGGAGGCGATCTCGCGCTTTCTGGCGGGCCTGCGGGACGGGCGGATCCTGGGGGTCCGCTGCCGGGCGTGCGGGCGCACGGTCACCCCGCCCCGGGTATTCTGCGAGCTGGACTTCCGCCCCATGGACGAGTGGGTGGAGTTGCCCGACACCGGGACCATCAACACCTTCTCCATCTGCTACATCACCTGGGACATGAAGCCGCTGCGCCGCCCGCAGATTCCGGCGGTCATCGAGATTGACGGCACCTCCCCCCGCGGGGGATTCCTGCACCTGATCGGGGGTGTGCGGGGACGCACGGTGGAGGAGATCCGCCGCCAGATCGCGGTGGGCACGCCGGTGCGGGCGGTGTGGAAGCCGGCCGCGCGGCGCACCGGCGCCATCACCGACATCCTGCACTTCGCCCCGGTGAAAAGCCATGTCCGCCCCTGAGCGCCGCCGACAGGCAGCCGGCTCCCCCGGCGCGGAGCGCTATCGGGTGTGGCCGGGGACGATGCCGGTCAGCTACCGGTACACCGCGGGGGTGGCCGGACAGCGGTTCTTGTCCACCCTGAAGGACCGGGGGCGGCTGGCCGTCACCCGGTGCGCCGCGTGCGGCCTGACGTACCTGCCTCCCCGCCTGTACTGCGAGCGCTGCTTTTCCGATCTGTCCCAGGCCTGGTCCGAAGTCGAGCCGACGGGGCGGGTGCACACCTTCGCCGTCGTCCACGCCGACCTCGACGGCCATCGCCTGCCTCACCCCGAGGTGGTGGCTCTGGTCCGCATCGACGGCACCGACGGCGGCTTGGTGAGCCGGCTGGTGCAGGTGTCGGCCTCCGACGTCTTCATCGACATGCCCGTGCGGGCCGTACTCCGCCCCCCGCGACGCCGGACTGGCACCCTGGCCGACATCGTCGGGTTCGCGCCGCGCGGGTAACGCCGTGGACGGCTGGCTGGCGGGGGCGGCGGGGACGTTGCTGGCGGCCGCCGCGGCGACTGCCGCCTGGCGGGGATGGGAGCGGTTCCGGGCGGAGGTGCGGTCGGCCCTGGACCAGACCCCCGACATCGCCTGCCGGCGCCAGACCCACCGGGGCATGATCTGCAGCGTCTGGGGCTACGAGCTGGAGGTGGACCTTCAGGTGGCCTACCTGGACGCGTGCCTGCGGCGGCTGCCGGCGGCGCGCGTGGCCGACGCGCTGGCCCGCGCGCTGCGCCGCCGGATTCCCCCCGTCGCCCCGCCCCCATGGGCGCTGGTGGCGGGCCGCCTGTTCCCCCTGCTGCGCCGGCAGGACCGCCTCCCCCCCTCCGACGACTACCCCCCGGAGACGCGGCTGGCGCGGCGGAGCGTGGACGCCGAGGTGGCGGTGATCTACGTCATCGAAGGCTACCACCAGGTGACGTACGTGACCGAGGGCATGGTGCGCGCCTGGGGCATGGGCCTGGACGGACTGCACGCCCGGGCGTGCGACAACCTGCGGGAGCGCACCCGGCACATCCTGCGGGAGATCGGCGGGCCCCGGACCGACTACGTGGCCCTGGACGGCTACGACGCCGCCCGGCTGCTGGTGGGCGACCTGCTGGTCCCCGCGGGGATGGACGACCCGCTGCTGGCCGTCCCCCACGAGCACGCCTGCCTGCTGGCGCCGGCGCGGCAGCGGGACGCGCTGGCGGCGCAGGCGGCTGCCCTGTTCGCCCGCGCCGCGGCGCCCCTCACCCGACGCCTGTACCGCCTGGGGCCGGCCGGTCCCCTGCCCCAGGCGTAGGGCGGTGGGGGACGCCCGCACCACCCCGGGGTGACGATGGGCCGTCAGCCGCCCCCCTCGTAGTCGTAAAACCCTTTGCCGGACTTTCGGCCCAGACGGCCAGCCGCCACCATCTGCTTGAGCAGCGGAGGAGCGGCATAGCGGGGATCCTTGAACTCGGCAAACATCGCCTCGGCGATGTGGTAGGTGGTATCCAGGCCCACATGGTCCAGCAGCCGCAGAGGGCCCATGGGGTGGGCCAGCCCCAGCACCACCGCCGTGTCGATGTCGTCCCGGGAGGCAATCCCCCGCTCCAGGGCCCGCACCGCGTCCAGCAGGTAGGGCACCAGCAGGAAGTTGACGATGAACCCCGGGCTGTCCCGACACTCCACGACGGTCTTGCCCAGGGACTCGGCAAACCGGCGGCCGATGGCCGCCGTCTGGGGCGAGGTCTGCAGGCCCCGGATCAGTTCCACCAGCTTCATCACGGGCACGGGGTTGAAGAAGTGCAGCCCCAGGACCCGGTCAGCCCGCGCGGTGGCCGACGCCAGCTCGGTGATCGACAGGGACGAGGTGTTGCTGGCGAACAGGGTGTACGGCGGACACACCGTGTCCAGCCGGGCGAAGACCTCCTTCTTGGCGTCCATGCGCTCGACCACGGCCTCGATGACCAGGTCGGCGCCGGCCAGGTCCTCCAGGCGGGTGGTGCCGCGGATGCGCTCCCGGGCGGCCGCCATCTCGTCCGCGGTGATCTTCCCGCGCTCCACCGCCCGCCTCATCGACTCCTCGACCCGCCGCAGCCCCCGGGCCAGCAGGTCGTCGGTGACCTCCACCACCGTCACCTCGTAGCCGCCGCGGGCGCACACCTCCGCGATGCCGGCGCCCATCACCCCGCATCCCACCACCCCGACGCGTCGGATCTCCATCGTCCCCCTCCTCTCCCCGGACGCCCGCCCTCGGATCCGCACGGACCGGCCACCTAGCCGTCGGCGGGTTCCGGCGCTGCCTCGCGGGCGCGCGCGGCGGACGGGACCAGCTCCACCCGACAGCTGCGGACGTCGTCTTCGCCCAGGACCACCACCTGGTCGAACCCCTCGCCAGGCACGCTGCGCAGCGCCTGCTGGAATCGCTCCCACTGCCGGTGGATCACCGGGCGTCCCACCCGGCGAGGGCGGGACGCATCCCACCGCACGCACGTCTCTTCCGGGACGTCGAACAGGATGGCCACCGCCGGCACCTCGTAGCGGCGGGCCAGCTGGCGCAGGGCCCGGCGCACGTCGGGCTGCAGGGCGGTACTGTCGGCCACCGCCAGGCGACGGTGGCGCAGGCGCAGCTCGATGATGTGGAAGAAGAGCTCGAACGCGTCCCGGGAGACGCGGATGTTGGCCTCGTCGTCGGCGATCATGGCCCGACAGCGGTCCGTGGACACCACCGCCGTGGGGAGAAAGTGCCGGCGGGCAAAGGTGGACTTGCCGCTGGCGGCCGGCCCGCACAGCACCACCAGGGAGGGGTCGGGGATGCGCACGATCACCCGCCCACCACCTCCCAGATCAGCGGGCGGGCGGGCGGCGCGGCCGGGCCGATCCGGTACGCGCGCTGCACCCGCGCCACGGCCTCCTCCGCGCGAGCGCGGTCCCGGGCGTGCACCCTGGCCAGGGGGTCACCGCGCCCCACCGTCTGTCCCACCTTGCGCTCCAGGACGATGCCCACCGCGGGATCGATGACATCGGTGGTGGTGGCCCGGCCCGCCCCCAGGGCCATCGCCGCCAGCCCGATGGCCTGGGCGTCCACAGCCTCCACCACACCGCCGGCAGGAGCGGGAACAGGCACGACCACCGGCGCCCGGGGCAGGAGGGACGGGTCGTCGGCCACCCGCGGGTCGCCCCCCTGGGCGGACACCATCCGGGCAAACCTCTCCAGCGCCTGCCCGCTGTCCAGAGCCCGCTGCAGCATCTCCCGCGCCTGCGGGGGGGCGGAGGCCCGACCGGCCAGGACCACCATGTGGGCCCCCAGGGTCAGGCACAGGTCCCGCAGGTCGGACGGCCCGTCTCCCCGCAACGTCTGCAGGGCTTCCTCCACCTCGAGGGCGTTGCCCACCGCCCGGCCCAGGGGCTGGTCCATGTCGCTGATCACCGCCACCGTCCGGCGGCCGACCTGGGCGCCGATGTCCACCATGACGCGGGCCAGCTGCCGGGCGCCGTCCAGGGTCTTCATGAAAGCGCCGCTGCCGGTCTTGACGTCCAGGACGATGGCGTCGGCGCCTCCGGCGATCTTCTTGCTCATGATGCTGCTGGCGATCAGCGGGATGCTGTCCACGGTGGCGGTGACGTCGCGGAGGGCGTACAGCTTCTTGTCCGCGGGCACCAGGTCGGCGGTGGTGGCGACGATGGCGCAGCCGATCCGGATGACCTGGGCCACGAACTCCCGGAGGTCCATCTCGGTCCGGAACCCCGGAATGGATTCCAGCTTGTCGATGGTGCCGCCGGTGTGGCCCAGCCCCCGCCCGGACAGCTTGGCCACGGGCGCGCCGGCCGCGGCCACCAGGGGGATCAGGACCAGGGAGGTCTTGTCGCCCACGCCCCCCGTGCTGTGCTTGTCCACCTTCACGCCGGGAATGGCGCTGAGGTCCACGGTGCGGCCCGAGCGGACCATGGCCAGGGTGAACTCGGCCGTCTCCCGGGCGGTCATCCCCCGGAAGTACACGGCCATCAGGAAAGCGCTCATCTGGTAGTCGGGGATCTGCCCGGACAGGTAGCCCGACAGGAGGTCGGCGACCTCCTGGGGGGTCAGTTCCCCGCCGTCGCGCTTTTTCTGGATGAGCTCGTAGGCGCGCGCCACCGTCTTACCACCCCAGGGCCCGCCGCACCGCCAGCCCCGCCAAAATGGCCAGGGCCATGCTGGTCAGGGTCCCCACCAGGAAGTAGTCGCCGAACTCCTTCTCTTCCTCGATCCTGCGGTAGCGGGCGATGGACTTGGCGGCCAGGACAAAACCTGCGGCTCCATACTGGTTCGGCGCCACCAGCGTGGTCACCATCAGGCGTTCGACAACACCGACGAACGCCCCCGCGCCTGCGGGAAGCCTCCGGCCGTCGGAGGCGGGAGGGCGGAAGACGTCCGTCACCAGCCGCACGAGGACGGCGCCCCCGAACAGGGTGGCCACGTATACGATGGCGACGACGACGGACGCCGGCGCCAGGCTGGCCGCCAAAGCCGGCCAGGCCCAGCCGATGCCATCGTACCCGAACGCGGCAGCGCAGAGGACCATGACCGCCAGGTGCAGGGCCTGGTCGCCCAGGAACGTGGCCACCGGCCAGTACCCCTCAGAGTGACCGCGGTCCATCCGGATCTTCGCCGCATCCACCGCCAGGGTGCGCGATCGCCAGGGTTGCCGCCAGGACCAGGCACCGGGCGGACCAGTATCCCACGTCCACCGCTGCCGTGAGGGCGAGGTGGATCACCCCGTGGACCAGCAGACCGGCGGATGCACGTGACTTCCAGGACACCAGGCGTGGCGGCTGGAAGACGAAATCCGCCAGAAGACTGGCCAGGATCAGTCTGGTGAGGATCACGCTATCCGTCCCATCCGCCAGCTTCCCTGCCCGACCGGTCAATACGGAAGCATTGACGTCACACAACGTCAATACGTACATATTGACACGGTGCCTATTGACCGGCAAACGTGTCAATACGCTTATATTGACCGGTGGATGCCAGTAGCCGTGTCATCCCCGCTCCTTCGGGCCGGCGGATGCCTGTGCAGGACCCGGCAGGCCCAGCAAGGAGGCCACGATCTCCGGAAGCCGCTGCTCGACCT